>CAJTYI010000001.1 GCA_910584215.1 uncultured Roseburia sp.
CCATCTTTGCGGTAATGGGAGCTTCCAATGCGTACCAGTTTCATGGGCAGCTGCCGAGAGATAAGAAAAAGCTGTTGGCGTTTCTCGATGAAATCGTAGAAAATATCAGCGAAGAAGAATTACAGAGGTATAGAAAGAGTGTTCATCATCTGTAAATAGATATGAACCAGATCACAACGGAATAAAAAGAGGCCAAGATCAAAGAATTGACAGAGTAAAGTACATACAGCAGTATGGTGAGAGAACTGTTCCGTTGGGGCAGTTCTTTTATATGGCAGAAGAATATAAATGGCCTGATAGAAATTTGTATTGCGGGATATGATATCTGATGTTATGATACATAATAAGCACAAAGGCAGGTGGAAGTATGTCAGTGATTGGTTCTTATGATGGAACGGCAGTTCAGGTAAAAGAGCCATTACAAATGAAGCAAAAGGTTATTGTGATTCCGATAGAAAACGATACAGATTTAGGAGCAGGAAATTATTTACGCATAAACAACGGGAAACGGCAGGGTGTTAGCCTTGTCGTTTTTATGTGGATATATATTTTTATATCAGATTGGCAAGTTAAGAAATGATGCAAGGCAAACCGCCTTGAGGGCGTTATCCACATGACACGTGTACGGCTTATCCCACGGGACACGGAAAAGACAGCGGATATGCGCAGGAAAAATCTGGAGGATGTGGAAAATGATAGAAATCTATTATATTGAAGATGATGAAAATATAGCAATGGCTGTAAAAGAATATCTGAGCCAGAAAGGGTATGCGGTTTCTATATATGGGACGTTGGAAAGCGGAAAGAAAGCGTTGGAACACCACATCCCAAACATGGCACTGATTGACTGGAACATGCCGGACGGCGAGGGAAACAGCTTATGCAGATGGATACGCTCAAAATGGAAGGAACTGCCGGTTATTTTTCTGACTGTCCGAGATGATACCCGCGATATTATTTCTGGTTTTGAATATGGGGCAGATGATTATGTAACAAAACCCTTTGAATTAGAAGTTCTGTATTCTCGCATTCACGCACTATTGCGCAGGGCAGGGAGTGTGCAGAGCCAGTATCTTTCCTGCGGATTTATTTCAATAGATAAAAGCAAAACGGCTGTTTTTTGCGGTGAAGAAGAAATTATTGTCAGCCAGGCAGAATACCAGCTTTTGCAGCTTTTGATGGAAAATAAGGGAAAAACCGTCACACGAGAACATCTGCTGTCTCAAGTTTGGGACAATCACGGCAATTATGTCAATGATAATACGTTGACCGTGACAATGAAACGGCTTAGGGAAAAACTTCATCATCCTTCCAGCATAAAAACAATACGGAGCTTTGGCTACCGTATGGAGGATGAGATATGAGCGAAAAATCAAGTATAAAAATAACAATTCTCGTTGCGCTCTCGGTCGCTCTGACTGTAGCGGCGGCAACTACATACCTTCTTACCGTCTACTATCGCCAGGTATGTTTTCATATATTGGGAGGATTCTGCGATAGTATGATTGAAAAAAATCCAGATTCCCGACAGGCTGTTTTGGAATTATTGAAAACACAGGATTTCCAAATGACAGGCGAAAATATATTATCAAACTTTGGTTATGCTCCATCGAATTTAGGGATCAGGGACACGACAGCCCTCTGGATTGCAGTTTTAGGTTTTTTGGCAGGGGGCACACTGTTCCTTTTTTCTTTCTGGTATTGGCATAGGAAGTCGGACGCACGCATCCAGGCATTGACAGGATATTTAGAAAGAATAAATACAGGCAGTCAGGGATTGGTTTTTGAATCTTCGGATGATGAATTTTCAAAACTGCAAGATGAAATATATAAAACGGTAACAGAACTTTACCAGACAAGGGAAGAAGCCGTAGCGGCACGAAACAATTTTGCAGAAAATCTTTCTAATATTGCCCATCAGCTTAAAACACCGATTACGTCTATTTTCTTAATTGTCCAGATGGCGAAGGAATGTTTGGGGGATATTTGTGGCGTGGAAACATCACAACGGTATGCCACAGGGGCATACCTCTATGCCAAAAAACAGGCAAACAGAGGAAATTCCTCTATGACATGTAAAATGTACGCTAATATGGAGGATATAGAACGGCAGATCAGCAGGCTCATGCATTTAGAGGAAGCGTTATTGCTATTGTCCCGCATTGATGCAGGAACGCTGGTATGTGACAGGAAACCGACGGACGTTTTTACGCTCCTTTCGCTGGCATCGGACAATTTGTATGAATTGTCCATGCACAAAGGCGTTCTGATTGATGTTCCCGAAATGGGTGAGATGCATATCAATGTGGATTTAAACTGGACGATGGAAGCAGTCATGAATTTGATGAAAAACTGTATGGAAGCAACAGGGATAGACACCGTTGTCCATTGTGATTATGAAAAAAATCCGCTTTATGTGCAGATACGGATATGGGACGAGGGGGAGGGCTTTGCAAAAGAGGACTTGCCGCATTTGTTTGAGCGATTCTATTGTGGGCAAAAAGCAGAAAATACTGGAATCGGGATAGGACTTTCCCTTTCAAAGGCAATCATAGAAATGCAGAACGGAATACTCCGTGCATACAATCTTCCGAATGGCGGGGCTTGTTTTGAGGTTCGTTTCTATACTTTATGAAAATAGTGCGAAGCACATAAAATATAGGCTGCCCTTGCGTACAGTCACTGAGATGTCACTTTCATTTGTTATAATATAGAGAATAACAAACAGGAGGATTTGACAGCATGGAGATACTAAGTTGTAAAGGTATTGAAAAAGTATTTGGAAAAGGGGACAATCAAGTCACTGCCTTAAACGGAATCAGCCTATCTATTGAAAAAGGCGATTTTGTTGCAATTATCGGGGCATCTGGGTCTGGAAAATCAACGCTCTTGCATATTCTGGGCAGCGTGGACAAGCCGACAAGCGGCACGGTAACAATAGACGGTGTTGACCTTAGCGGACTAAATGCTACGGATGCCGCAATTTTTAGAAGGAGAAAGGTGGGGTTGGTTTACCAGTTTTACAATTTGATTCCCACTCTGACAGCAGAAAAAAACATCCTCATGCCTATGCTGCTTGACAAGAGGAAACCGGATTTGGAATATTTTAAAACGATTGTAAAGACATTGGGAATAGAGGAAAAGCTGGAAAGTCTGCCAGGCCAGCTATCTGGAGGACAGCAGCAGAGAGTCGCAATCGCAAGAGCTTTGATTTACCGCCCTGCCATCCTTTTTGCCGATGAACCGACGGGAAACCTTGACCAAAAAAATTCAAAGGAAATCATTGACCTTTTAAAACTGTCAAACCGAAATTTAAAACAGACGATACTCCTTATTACCCATGATGAAAAAATTGCATTGCAAGCTGACCGGATTGTGACCATCGAAGACGGACAAATTGTCAGCGACCAGAAGCGGAGGTGAGCAGTATGTGGAAGAATTACGCCAGAAGCTATATTAAAAATAACCGTGCCTCCAGCATATCAATTATGGCGGCTGCTCTGCTTGCTGCTATGTTTTTGTCGCTGTTATGCAGCATAGCTTACAATTTTTGGGCGTATGATGTAGAACAAATCATATTGGAGGAGGGCGGCTGGCAAGGACGCATTATCTGTGAAACATTAGGTGCAGATGATTTATCTGTGATCAGCCAATTTGCGAATGTAGAAAAAGCAGTCATTAACGAGGAATTATCCCAAAAAGAAAAAATAGTGGCGGATGTTTATTTGAAGAATGCCAGGACGATTTATCGCGATATGCCATTCATTGCGGCACAGCTTGGATTAAGTAAGGATTCCATCCAATACAACTCGCTGCTCCTATCCCGCTATTTTATACACGACCCAGGGGATGAGGAGCCACCGATGCTTTTGGCGCTGTATGCGGTGATACTAATTATTGTGGCGGTGTCGTTAATCTTAATTATTCGAGGCTCCTTTGAATTATCTATGAATGCCAGAATCCACCAATTTGGCATATTTTCAAGTGTCGGGGCCACACCAAGGCAAATCAGAACCTGTCTGCTGCAGGAAGCGGCGGTCTTAAGCATAGTGCCAATGCTGCTCGGCAGTATGTTGGGAATTTTAATAAGCTGTGGAGTAATAAAAACCATCAATTTTTTTGCCGCGGATGTATCTGGACGCCACGATGCTGTCTTTCAGTATCATCCGTCCATATTTGCGGTTACAGTTTTCATATCGTTTTTAACCGTAATTTTTTCTGCATGGATTCCCGCAAGAAACTTAAGCAGGATGACGCCGCTTGAAGCAATCAGAAATACAAGCGGTTTATTGTTAAATAAAACCAAACATTCTCGAATTTTATCTTATATTTTTGGCATAAAAGGGGAGCTTGCAGGAAACGCATTAAAAGCTCGAAAGAAACACTTACGAATATCCACATTATCATTATTGCTGTCCTTTCTCGGCTTTTCTATCATGCTTTGCTTTACTGCCCTTGCAGATATCAGTACCAGATATACTTATTTTGAACGGTATCAGGATGCGTGGGATATCATGATAACCTTAAAGGACACAGAAATATCAGATTTTGGTTTCACAGATGAATTGTTGAATATTTCGGGGATACAAGATGCCACGGTATATCAAAAGGCAAAAGCGCTGACGTTTTTGTCAGAAGGATTACAGAGCGATGAACTGTCATCAATTGGCGGGCTTGAACCAGTTGGGGGTATGCCGAAGACAGATGGACAGTTTCAAGTATCTGCACCGATTGTTATTTTGGATGATACAAGTTTTTTAGACTTCTGTTCACAGATTGCGATTACGCCAAGTCTTGATGGCGCAGTCGTATTGAATCAGATTTGGGATAGTATAAACAGCAGCTTCCGCTATAAAAAATATGTTCCTTTTGTAAGAGAGGATAACCAGACAACAATACTTTATAAAAACGGCAAAACCGTAGAAATTCCTGTTTTATCTTATACACAGACAGCTCCCGCGCTGAGGGAAGAATATGATAATTATGCCCTTGTACATTTTATTCCACTTACTATGTGGAATAAAACGCTTGGAGAGGTATGTGAAGCTGAATCCGACAGTTATATCCGTATTCTTTCAGACGGTGCTGCAAATCTTACGGATTTAAACGGTCTGGAACAGGAAATTGTGCAGCTTGTATCGGAGCAGTATGAAATTGAAAGTGAAAACCGAATACAGGAAAGATTGTCTAATGACCGTTTAATCCAGGGCATGGTAATGATTTTTGGAGCTTTTTGTGTATTGCTTGCCATGATTGGAATTACAAATGTCTTTTCAAATACGTTAGGGTTTCTCCGCCAAAGGAAACGGGAATTTGCGGGGTATATGTCCATTGGCTTGACACCGGGGGAAATGAGGAAAATGTTCTGTATTGAAGCGTTTGTGATAGCGGGGAAACCGCTTTTGATTACATTGCCGCTCACTGTACTGTTTGTACAGTTTGCCGTAACAGCAAGCTCTTTAGACCCGATGGTATTTTGGTCAGAAGCTCCAATTTTGCCAATTGTGATATTTGCGGCTGCGATTGTATTGTTTGTCGCACTTGCTTATTATATTGGCGGAAAGCGTCTTTTGCAGTGTGACTTGAATGAAACTTTGCGGAACGATACGTTGATTTAGCAGATAAAGTATAGGGAAAGCTTTTGCTGCCCCCTCTGCGCTTTGCGGCTATCACTGCATGGCGTGACCGGAGCAAACGGCAAAATTGCAAGATCCGCTTTGATGAACACAAAGTATAAAAATTTATTTTATTTTTGGGGAAACAGTTGTATAATAAGGTAAATCGGTGTTTAAGGAGATGCGAGAAACATGAGTAAGCTGAACAAAAATTATTTGAGCGTTACTTTTCTGATTATGTTGATTGGTTGGGGGATATGCTTATTATGCAGTTTCAACGGAACTTCGCTAAATGATAACAAATGGCTATATGTGCCATACCTGTTAGGCGGGTGGTCCCCTACAATCGCCTCCTATGTATCCTTAAGGAGCAACAACCAAGTTGCAGATATGAAAGAATGGTTAAAACATATCTTTGATTTGAAACATAATATTTTTTCCTACTGTATGGTTGTGATTATGGCAGTCATATTTATATTACCTCAATGTTTTATTTCCGGGTACGAAAGCGGAGCACCTGTTTTTGCGATTATTTTCATGATTCCTATGATGCTTATTGGGGGTGGATTGGAAGAAGCCGGCTGGCGCTATATTCTTCAACCAGAATTAGAGAAAAAGTATTCCTTCACGATATCAACTATGATAGTTAGCATTATTTGGTGGTTATGGCATTTGCCTTTGTTTTACATACAAGGAGTAGTTCAACATGGGCAAAATTATGTTGCATTTGGAATAAGCATATTAGGATTGAGTTTTGCTTTGGCAAGTATAAGAAAAAATACGAACAGTGTATGGCTTTGTGTATTATTTCACTGTATTGAAAATTCTTTATCGGGGATTTATATTATCAATAATAATATATGGGGAAATATAACTGCAACCATAATTTTGATTGTATGTTCCTACGCTTTGGTAACAATCAATAACAGAACAAAAATATTTAATAAATAAATCCTGTTTATCAACTAACTGTCTTAACTTTCCTCCATTTTTAAAGCTTTGAGAACTTAGTAAGGGGTCGTTGCTCTACAGAATCCAGGCGTTTCTCATCGCCATCCACCGCTATGATATTGCGGACGCCCATGGTGCGCACTACCGTCAGCAGCAGAAGTCCGATAGGCCCACAGCCCTGCACCAGAACATAGGAGCCATGTTTAAAGTTGAAGATCTGCTTTGCCTGCTCCACCGCATGGACTACCACTGCGGCGGGCTCAATCAGGGTGCGCAGATCCATATCCATGTCACTGACATTGAAGATAACTCCGCCTGCATTAATCTTGATGTACTCGCCAAACCAGCCGTTGAAGTTCTTATAAGCCTCTTCTCCGGGCATCAGGCCGAAGATTTCGCCGCTCTCGCAGAGATGGATATGTTCGGGTCGTTCTTGCAGGTGTCGCATACGCCGCAAGGCTTTAATCCCGTCACTACCTTGTCGCCCACTGCAGGGGCTTTCCGTAGTAGTCCGCAGTCACATTTTTTCCTAGCTTAACGATGGTTCCGGTTCCCTCGTGCCCCAGCTGGATGGGGATGTATCCAAAGGGCTCACCCTTGTACTCATGCACGTCCGTGCCGCAGATGCCGGTCTGCTCCACTTTCACCAATACCTCGTCATCATTCACCTCCGGCACCGAAAGCTCGTTGATCTCAATTTTCTTTTCTCCTGTCAGTACGGCAATTCTTGCCTTTTCAGGAATCTGATATTCTGCCATTTTATCTCTCCTTTTTTATTTATGATTGATCGACTTCATCAATATTATTTTACTAATTCAAAGATAACAATATCATTGCCAGCGTAAGTGGCGGACTCCTGATAATTGTTTCATAGAGCGCGGGGTTACCATTCTCCATGTGAAGATACCTCCGTTTCTTCCGGCAGCATCTGCAAGGTGCTGTGTATGTAATGCCCTGCCATACTCCGGCAGCATCTGTACATTTCGGCAGCATTCCTTACTGCTTAGGAACTGTTAAGATTAATTCTTTAACAGCTCCTTAGTTTGAATCTGACTGCTCGTCAAGTGGTGTAGATTTTTTATTACTTTGATCTTTTACATACATCACGATACAGATAATTGCCAAAATAGTTTCTACAACTGGCTGTGCGGCAATAACGCCGCTTAATTGCCATAACGCATTGAGAATTACGATTACCGGGATAAATAATACTAAATTTCTCATAATCGTAATGAGCAGGGATTTTACAGCCGCGCCCAATGCTTGAAAATAGCATGTTACCGTGTTGATAATACCAAGCATTGGTGCTGACAGACCTAAAATGCGGATAAAATATCCTGCCGGATGGATAAGTGATTGATCATGGAGAAATATACCTGCCAGGTCTGTCCCAAATAAGCAAAATGCTGCTAAAAAGACTGCTCCCAAAAGGATTCCATAAATGGTGGATGTTTTCATCGTCTGCGACATTTTGTCTCTTTTCCCTGCCCCATAATAATACCCTATGAGCGGGGCAATCCCTTGCGAAAGACCAACTGACAGCATAATCGGAACCATGTCAACTTTATAGGCGATTCCGTATGACGCAACTGCGTCGGAACCATAGATTCCGATAAAATTGTTGAGAACAATATTGGAAACGCTAAGCATAACGGTAATCAGCGCACCAGGTATTCCGATACTTACCACGCCGCCTACCATTCTTTTGTTTGGTGCAAACTGTTTTATTGAAAGCGATACCAAATAATTTCCATTTCTCTCTGCCAGAATTAAAATGGCCAGATAATAAATCGTGGAACAAAAGAAGCCAAAGGCTGTGGCTAGTGCGGCGCCAGCCGTTCCCTGGTCCAATAATACGATAAAAACAAAGTCAAAAATAACATTGACAGAATTTCCAAGCGCCAGTCCAATTGTGCTTTCTTTAATAAAGCCAACCGAGCGAAAAAGATGGACTAATCCATTGGAAAGAATAATAAAGGGCGCCCCGAGAAAAATATATTTCAGATAGTCATAGGTATAAGTTATATTTTCTGCATCAGCGCCTGATATTTTCGCTATCGGCTCCATAAAGAGAATGCCAACGAGCAGAATTATAATTCCGGCAAGCGTCATTGCATACAGGCAGAAATTTAGCGTATGTCTGACTTCTTTATTTTTATCCTCCCCCAATAATCTTGCGATCACGCTGTTGCCGCCCATGCCAAAAATAGAGGCAATCGACATAATAATCAAAAGAATAGGTGTACATAGCGTAACCGCAGCAATCATTGCAGGCTCTTTTGTCAGGGAAACAAAATAAGTATCTGCAAGGTTGTAAATTAAAGTCGTAAGCTGCCCCAGCATGGCGGGCAATCCCATGCGCATAACCGCTTTTGAGATGTTTTGTTCTTCAAATACTGTTGCCATAATCCTAAAACCTCCAAATTTTGATTCTTGTATTTTTATCATTTTACGATATAATGAGTAAAAACACTCGGACATATGTCCTGTTTGGAGGAAAAACATATGAAAAAATCGTATGATAAAGCGTTGATTGAAACTTGTTTGAAACAGACTAAGTTTGAATCCATAATGAATAGCTTACAAAAGCATTTATTTATGACGCAGTACCAAAAAGGAGAATTTGTCACTACGCCATTACAGGAAGAACATTTGTTTCAAATTATCGTTCAGGGTACTGTAAGTATTTATTTTATCAGAGATGACGGGTCAGTATATTCTCTTGCAAACGGTAAGGAGAATTACTTACTCGGTGATATGGAAATTTTCCAACATCAGCTCAGTAATGTTTATGCCCAGGCAAATGATGATGTACGCTGTCTTGCACTGTCTATAGAAGCAAGCAGAGGCGCGCTGCTGGAGAACTGCCAGTTTTTGCAGCTGATATGCGAATCTTTAACACAAAAAATGGAATCGATCACAACGTTTGATGCTGCTCCGACAAGCCTGAAGCAACGTGTTCTGACCTATATGAAGTACAAATGCAGCAAAGGAGAATTAAAAGGCTTACAACAGGCTGCATTTCATTTGAATTGTAGTGTCCGCCAGCTGCAACGAATCCTGAATCAGTATGAATCGTATGGGATTGTAATTAAAACTGGAAAAGGAACTTACAAACTTACTGCCGCGTCATTGTGTATATGACGTCGTGCGGCAATTATCTGAACATATTACAAACAGATATGCTGCTATCTGTGCGCTTGTATGGTATGTGCCAAATAGTTTATCATAGTCATAGTCCTCTACATCATTTGCAACTTTTCCGAACTCTGTTTTTGCCTAGGCGGGTGTTAGCGGAGCAGAGGGCAGGTTTGAAAGCTTGTGAATTCGTGAGACGGATTTGGTAAAAGAACAGGTTACTTTATCGGAGAGCTAAAGAGAACAGTTTACTTCTTTTTTACTCTTTTTGGGAGACAAAATATACTGAGGTATGGTAAGATATACGAGGTATAGAGTTTTTGAGGTCAGAGAGAAAACCTTGAAAACAAGGGAAAAAACGAGGATATACCAAGTTATAAGGAGATATGTAAACCATGATAAAAATATTATTTGTCTGCTATGGCAACATCTGCCGCAGCACCATGGCCGAGAGCGTCATGACACATTTAGTAAAAACCCACCATTGCAGCGACCAGTTCCTGATCGCTTCCGCGGCCACCAGCAGAGAGGAAATCGGCAATCCGCCTCACCATGGAACGGTAAATAAATTAAAGCAGCTGGGCATTCCGCTTGTGCCCCATCGCGCGATACAGATGAAAAAAGAAGACCTCGAAAAATACGACTTCCTGATCGGCATGGACGATGAAAATATACGCCATATGGAGCGCATCTGTGGGAAACGCAGCGACAAAATACGCAAGCTGCTCGAATTTACCAGCAGCGGCGCCTCAGTGGCGGACCCATGGTTCACAGGCGATTTCGACAAAACATACGAGGACGTATCTGCGGGGTGTCAGGCCCTGTTGGAGTATCTGAAGAAGAAAGATCAGATATGACTTTCGTTCGGAAGCTCTGCGAAAAGAGCGGATGCAATTTATCAAGGAGAATTGTATCAAGGCGGATTGTTTCAGCAATAAGCGACGATCAAAGAGCAGACAGTGCTTAAGCGGGAACTATGTAAAAGGCAGACAGAATGGCGAAAGGCAAAAGAAATCGTCGGATTATTTTCTGTGGAGGGATTTGCAGATGAACGAAGAAATAGGCCGTTGGCATCTCAAAATATATGGGCGGGTGCAGGGCGTGGGGTTCCGCTATCGGGCCAGATATGTGGCGGACAATCTCTGTGTCATCGGATGGGTGCGCAATGAGTGGGATGGAAGCGTGGAGATGGAGGTGCAGGGCACAGACCGTCAGATTCAAAAAATGCTGGAGCTGATCAATCAGGGCAGCTACATCCATATAGAAAACATAGAGCGAATCCAGATTCCGTTGGAGGAGGGAGCCAGAGGGTTTCATGTCAGATGATAAAGAGGCTCGCCGGAAGTTCATACTGTTTTTCACTCATAGGCGATATAGACTCGCATCGGAGTGCGTGACGTGGATGTGAAAAGTAATCAGCCGTCCAAGGGCATGGAAAAAATTCGTAAAACCCCTTGTATTTTCCTGGCCGATATGGTATAAGATAATAAATGAAAAAAGCTACATTATGGTTCTGATCTTTGAATCGGAAGAAGCGGCTTTTTATATAGTGAAAAGGCGGGGAAAGAGACTCCTTTTTTCAGAGAACGACAGGAATACGGTGTCACCGACTGAGAACACCGTTCGTGGGAGGAGAAAGTGGGAACACTCTGGAGCTGGCCGGTTGAGCGTTTATCATAATGTCAGGGAAAGATAGACGGTAGGCCGGTACGTGGTGCGCGTTAAGCATATAAAGTGGAGAGACGTTCAGAGCGGACGGATTTCAAAGCGGGTGGTACCGCGGATAACCTATTGCAAGTTTATTCGCCCCGGGATACAAAGTTTCGTATCCCGGGGTTTTTCTCATTCAGGGAAAGGAGCAATGTCCGATCGACGGGCGGGTCAAAAAAGAGGCTTGAACGTTTAATCTGTCAACCGGCAATTGAAGTCTTAGGCTCCCATATGATTTGCGCACAAAGCAATCGCCTGTGCGAAATGCTCATCGAAGTGAGCGTCTCTGATATGGAGGAGTGGTGTGAGAAGAACTTCTAAAGCTCACGCCGGATGCACGCATATGAAATGATTTCACATGCCGGGAAGCACCAAAGTTTCACACAGAAAAATACCAGAAAAATGTGACAGAAACGTCACATGGCATGTTTCATATTGTGCCAAGCACAAACGCAATAAGCGCGGAAAACTGCGCAGGAATGGAGATTAAAATGGGAAATATTTACAGAGATGTCACATTAAACCAGGTGTCCGAACACGATATCGGAAAAGAACTTCGTGTGGCGGGATGGGTAGAAAATATCCGCGACCACGGAGGGGTATCCTTTGTCGATCTCAGGGATATGTATGCGGTAATGCAGGTGGTAATTCGAGACGGGGAGCTCTTAAAGGGGATTCATAAAGAGCAGGCGGTCTCCATAGAGGGATTGATTGAAAAGCGTGATGAGGAGACCTATAATCCCAAGATTGTGAGCGGTACCATTGAGCTTGAGGCGCATAAAATTGATATCCTGGGCGAAGTGTACACGACGCTGCCGTTTGAAATTCAGACAAGCAGAGAAGTCAGAGAAGACGTGCGTTTAAAATACCGCTATCTTGACCTGAGAAATAAAAAAGTCAAAGACAATATGATCTTCCGCTCCAAAGTGATCTCGTTTCTGCGGGATAAAATGACCGAGATGGGATTCTTGGAAATTCAGACGCCGATTCTGTGCGCATCGTCGCCGGAGGGGGCGAGGGACTATATCGTGCCGTCGCGAAAGTTTAAGGGTAAGTTTTATGCGCTTCCGCAGGCGCCGCAGCAGTACAAACAGCTTTTGATGGTGTCCGGGTTCGATAAATATTTCCAGATTGCGCCCTGTTTCCGCGATGAAGATGCGAGAGCCGACCGCTCGCCCGGAGAGTTCTATCAGCTTGATTTTGAGATGAGCTTTGCGACCCAGGAGGACGTGTTTGCGGTGGGTGAGGAAGTGCTCTCGGCAGCATTTGAAAAATTTGCGCCGGAAGGGGCAGCCGTGACAAAGGCGCCGTATCCGATTATCAGCTACAAGCAGGCGATGCTCGAATTTGGTACCGATAAACCGGACTTGAGAAATCCGCTTCGTATTATGGATGTCACAGAGTTTTTCCAGAAGTGTACCTTTAAGCCATTTATCGGAAAGACGGTCCGCGCGGTCAAAGTACACGCCGATATGTCCAAAGGTTTCCATGAGAAGTTATTAAAATTTGCTACCAGTATCGGTATGGGTGGACTTGGCTATCTGGAAGTTTTGGAGGATTCCTCTTACAAGGGACCGATCGACAAATTTATTCCCGATGACTGCAAAGAAGAGTTTCGCGCGCTTGCGGGGCTGGAAATCGGAGATACGATCTTTTTTATGGCGGACAAGGAGGAGCGCGCCGCTTATTTCGCCGGCATGATACGGACCGAGCTGGGAGAAAAACTCGATTTACTGGAGAAAAACGCGTACCGGTTCTGCTATATCAACGATTTCCCGATGTATGAGAGGGACCCAGAGACCAAGAAAATCGGCTTTACGCACAACCCGTTTTCCATGCCGCAGGGCGGTCTTGAGGCGTTAAATACCAAGGACCCGCTCGATATCCTGGCTTATCAATACGATATCGTGTGCAACGGCGTCGAGTTATCCTCCGGTGCAGTCCGCAACCATGATATGCAGATTATGGTAAAAGCGTTTGAGATTGCGGGGTATGACGAGGAAGTATTAAAGAACAAATTTGGCGCGCTCTACCATGCTTTTCAGTTTGGCGCTCCGCCACATGCCGGTATGGCGCCGGGCATTGACCGCATGATTATGCTGCTGCGCGGCGAGGAAAATATCCGCGAAGTGATCGCATATCCGATGAACGGCAATGCCGAGGACTTAATGTGCGGCGCGCCTGGGGAAGTGACCGAGCAGCAGCTGCGCGAGACACATATCAAAGTAAGGGACTAAGTGTGAATAGAGCTTCCAAAGATTACGTCGCATGATGTTTTAGGATAGAAGTTCTGCGGTTGGCTCTGTGAATGAATTCACAAGGAAGGATGCCGCAAGCAGGTATTCTTCTCAATCATTGTTTGCGCCGGATGTGCCGGCATGTCTGAAAGTGTGAGGGAAATATGGCAAATATAATCAGCGATGAGACAATTGAATATGTAGGTATTCTTGCAAAACTGGAACTGTCTGCGGAGGAGAAGGAGCGCGCGAAAAAAGACATGGGAGAGATGCTCGACTATATCGACAAGCTAAACGAGCTCGATGTGTCCGGCGTGGAGCCTATGTCCCATGTGTTTCCGGTCAGCAATGTGTTCCGTGAGGATATCCCGTCCGATACCGACGGCAGCAGCATGACACTGTCCAACGCGCCGCTCAAGAGAAACGGCGGCTTTGAAGTGCCAAAAACCATCGTTTAAAGCGTAAATAGAGCAGAAATGAGGGCAAGATGGATTTGATGAGTTTAACTGCCACAGAGCTTGGCAGGAAGATAAAAGCAAAAGAAGTATCGGTTACGGAGGCGGTGACGGCCGCGCTAGAAGCGATCGAAAAGAGAGAGAGCATGGTTCACAGTTTTGTCACGGTGGACAAAGAGGGGGCGCTGTCCTGCGCCAAAGAAGTGCAGAGAAAGATTGACGACGGCACACTGAGCGGGCCTCTTGCGGGCGTGCCGGCGGCGGTCAAGGACAATATGTGTACAAAAGGGCTGCTTACGACCTGTTCCTCAAAGATACTGAGCAATTTCATGCCGACTTACACGGCTTCGGCGGTGCTGAATCTAAAAGAAGCCGGGATGGTGGTTATCGGCAAGACCAATATGGATGAGTTTGCCATGGGAAGCACCACGGAGACGTCCGCTTATGGTGTGACCAAAAATCCCTGGAATACCGAGCATGTGCCCGGGGGTTCTTCGGGGGGATCCTGTGCAGCGGTGGCCGCGGAGGAGTGTTCGGTGGCCCTAGGGTCCGATACGGGCGGCTCCATCCGTCAGCCGAGTTCGTTTTGCGGCGTTACCGGGTTAAAACCCACCTACGGCACCGTATCCCGCTACGGGCTGATCGCATATGGTTCCTCTCTGGACCAGATCGGGCCGGTGGCGAAAGATGTGACGGACTGCGCCGCGCTGTTGGAGGCAATCGCCTCGTATGACAGCAAAGATTCCACCTCGATTCGGCGCGAATCTTACCATTTCACGGAAGCGCTCGTCGATGATGTCAAAGGGCTTAAAATCGGTATCCCGCGGGATTACTTCGGCGCAGGTTTGGATGAAGATGTGAGGGCGGCTGTTCTTGCCGCGGCAAAGGCGCTCGAGGAAAAAGGAGCCATCGTTGAAGAGTTTGACCTTGGGCTGGTAGAATATGCGATTCCGGCTTATTATATCATCGCCTGCGCGGAGGCCAGCTCAAACCTCGCGCGGTTTGACGGCGTAAAATACGGTTATCGCACAACGGACTATGAGGGGCTGCACAACATGTACAAAAAGTCGCGCTCCGAAGGATTTGGGGCGGAGGTAAAGCGCAGAATTATGCTCGGGTCCTTTGTACTAAGCAGTGGGTACTATGACGCTTATTATTTGAAAGCGCTGCGTACCAAGGCGCTAATCAAGCAGGAATTCGACAAAGCTTTTGCAAAATATGATGTGATACTGGGGCCGGCTGCGCCCACGACAGCGCCAAAGATCGGGCAGTCACTCGGCGATCCGATTAAAATGTACCTTGGAGATATTTATACGATTTCCGTCAACCTGGCGGGACTGCCGGGGATTTCCCTGCCTTGCGGGACAGACCGCGCGGGGCTTCCGATCGGTTTGCAGCTGATCGGCGACTGCTTCAAAGAAAATAATATTATCCGTGCTGCATATGCATATGAACGCACCAGAGCATATGAGCACAGTCCTGTTGCAAGGTGATAGCGTGAAAAGTACATCTAAGGCTCACGCCAGAGGGCACTAACGTGAAACAAGTTCACGTGCCAAGATGTACTAACTTTCACGCAGCAAAACGCCAAAAACGGGCGTTTTTCAGAAAGGCATGAAAATAAAATGAGCAAAGAATATGAAACCGTAATCGGTCTGGAAGTCCATGTGGAACTGGCGACAAAGACAAAGATTTTCTGCTCCTGTTCCACGGAGTTTGGCGGAAAACCAAACAGCCATACTTGTCCGGTGTGCACCGGTATGCCCGGTTCCCTGCCTGTTTTGAATAAACAGGTGGTGGAGTACGCGATGGCTGTGGGAATTGCGACCAACTGTGAGATTACCCGCCACAATAAGTTTGACAGAAAAAACTATTTTTATCCCGACAATCCACAGAATTACCAGATATCCCAGCTGTATCTGCCAATCTGCCGCAACGGCGGCATTGAGATCGAGACAGAGTATGGCAAAAAGACGATCGGAATCCATGAGATTCATATGGAGGAGGATGCCGGCAAACTCGTACATGACGAGTGGGAGGATGTGTCTGTCGTCGACTTTAACCGTTCCGGTGTGCCATTGATTGAGATCGTCTCCGAGCCGGATATGCGGTCCGCCGACGAAGTGATCGCCTATCTCGATAAACTGCGCCTGATTATCCAATATCTGGGGGCATCCGACTGTAAATTAAATGAAGGTTCGATGCGCGCGGACGTCAATCTGTCGATCCGAGAGGTGGGGGCGCCTGAGTTTGGCACCCGCACCGAGATGAAAAATCTAAACTCGTTCCGCGCGATCGCAAGAGCGATCGAGGGAGAGCGGGCGCGGCAGATCGACTTGATTGAATCTGGAGAGAAAGTCGTGCAGGAGACCAGACGCTGGGACGACAATAAAGAGACTTCCCATGCGATGCGCTCGAAAGAAGACGCGCAGGATTACCGCTATTTCCCGGAGCCGGATTTGGTGCCGGTAGTCATAGATGATGACTGGATTGCCAGGGTAAAGGCGCGCCAGCCGCAGATGCGCACCGAGAAAATGGCGCGCTACCAGGAGGAGTTCGGACTCCCGGCTTACGATGCCGAGATATTAACCGGCGATAAAAAGCTGGCCGATCTTTTTGAGGCGGCCACAGAGATCTGCCATAAGCCTAAAAAAGTATCCAACTGGCTGATGGTGGAAACGATGCGCCTTTTAAAGGACAACAATATGGACCCCGACCAGA
This sequence comes from uncultured Roseburia sp., assembly GCA_910584215.1. Taxonomy (GTDB): domain Bacteria; phylum Bacillota; class Clostridia; order Lachnospirales; family Lachnospiraceae; genus Roseburia. Next base: position 16,828 of record CAJTYI010000001.1, read on the forward strand.
TCACATTTTCCCCGGTCAATCTGGCGAAAATCGTCAACCTTGCGGATGCCGGAGCCGTCACCAACACCGTGGCGAAAGAAGTGTTTGAGCTGGTATTCAAAGAAGATATCGACCCCGAGCGCTATGTGGAGGAAAAGGGCTTAAAGACAGTCAACGACGAGGGGCTTTTGCGCACGACAATTGAACAGATTATCAAGGATAACCCGCAGTCGGTGGAGGATTATCACAACGGCAAGGAAAAAGCGATCGGATTTTTGGTCGGCCAGACCATGAAAGCCATGAAGGGAAAGGCAAATCCCGGCATGGTGAATCAGATCATAAAAGAGTTGCTTTCGTGATCTGGTGTGAGAAGAACCTTTTGGCGAGATATTAGAAAGAGAACAGTTTTGTCATTCCTTTCTGGGTTAGAACCCGCGCAAGTCTGGAAAGGGATATACTGATCATAAATAAATATATTGCGGGTATGAGGTGATTTATGGCAAAATTATATATCAATGAGGAACACAAAGTCGGCCACATTGAGCCGGAGGTGTACGGCCACTTTTCCGAGCATCTCGGAAGAGGAATCTATGAGGGAATCTATGTGGGGGAGGACTCCGCGATTCCTAATGAAAACGGTATGCGCTGTGATGTCGTGGAGGCGCTGCGTGAGCTTAAAGTTCCGATGCTGCGCTGGCCGGGCGGCTGTTTTGCGGACGAGTATCACTGGAAGGATGGCATCGGCCCCAAAGAAAAGCGCAAGAAGATGATCAATACCAACTGGGGCGGTGTGTTGGAGGACAACAGTTTCGGAACGCACGAATTCATGGAACTCTGCCGTCAGCTGGGATGCAAAAATTATATCAACGGCAATCTGGGCAGCGGCACGGTGCAGGAGATGTCGGAGTGGGTGGAATATCTGACGTTCGACGGGGTATCCCCGATGGCAGATCTGCGCGCGGCCAACGGACAGGAAAAGCCCTGGACCGTAGATTACTTTGGCGTGGGAAACGAAAACTGGGGCTGCGGCGGCAACATGACGCCGGAGCATTACGCCAACGAATACCGCAGATACCAGACGTTTGTGCGCAATTATGACGCCGGTCATCCGATCAAAAAAGTATGCTGCGGCGCCAACGTCGCCGATTATTTCTGGACAGACCGCGTGCTTAAGACATGTTATGACCATGGCGAATTTGCGCATGGATTTATGGATTACCTGTCCCTGCACTATTATGTACATCCGGAGGGGTGGGATATCAAGGGAAGCGCAACGGATTTTGACGAGGAAGTGTGGTATAAAACCTTAAACAAAGCGTTTTATATGGACGAGCTCATCACCCGTCATGCGGCCGTCATGGACACTTATGACCCGGACAAAAAAATCGGCATGGCCGTGGACGAGTGGGGGGCATGGTACTCGTGCGAGCCGGGCACAAATCCGGGATTTTTGTACCAGCAGAATACGGTGCGCGACGCCCTGGTGGCATGCATCACCTTAAACATATTTAACAAACACTGTGACCGCGTCAAAATGGCGGCCTTAGCGCAGATGGTAAATGTCATTCAGTCCGTGCTGCTGACCGAGGGGGAGAAGATGATTAAGACCCCGACCTACCATGTGATGCACATGTACCGCCACCATCAGGACGCCGACTTGGTGGAGAGCAGTCTAACGGATAACGATACGATTGGCGTCGGCGAGTGGCTTGTGCCAAAGCTCACGGAGTCGGTTTCCTGCGGCAAAGACGGAGCGCTTACCATCACCGTCGGCAATCTGTCCGCAGACGCGGAAGAAAACCTTGAGATAAAGTTTGCAAAGGGCGGTTACCGGGTGGAGGAGGCAAAGATCGTCGCGCACCAGGATATGCACGCTTACAATACGTTTGAACAGCCGGAGATTGTGGCGGAGCAGGATTTTGCGGATTATGAGATGTCCGAACGGGGACTTACGCTTACGATGCCTGCCAACAGTGTCGTGGAATTGCGGCTGAAATAGTGCAATGTCAATAGAAAGTGAAGACGCAATGAAAACAGTTTGCAAGAAGTGTCTGCTGCGCGATATGGCGGAGGCAGACAATAAAATGATAGAAACGTATAAGGCCGCCATCAAGGCGGCCGATCGCGCGACGGAAGCCTGCTATGAAAGCAGGCTTTTGATCTGTAAAGAATGCCGCTATCTCAATCAGGGGACATGCGGAGCCTGCGGCTGTTATGTGGAGCTGCGGGCGGCGGCAAAAAACGCCGCCTGTCCCTATCAAAAATGGCAGGCCCATAACAGGTGATCGGCGAAAATTGCGTGAGAAGCACTTCTTAAGCTCGAAACGGAGTCTCAGGCGGTCTTTCCGGTATAAAGCTGGTAATACTTGCCTTTCTGCTCTAAAAGCTGTGTGTGGTTTCCCCGCTCGATCACGCGCCCCTGCTCGAGGACAATGATGCAGTCGCTGTTTTGGATGGTAGAGAGACGGTGGGCGATGACGAACGTGGTTCTGCCGCGCATCAGCGCGTCCATGCCCTCCTGCACGATCTTTTCCGTTCTGGTATCGATCGAGCTAGTGGCTTCGTCTAAAATCAGTACCGGAGGGTCAGCGATCGCGGCGCGCGCGATCGAGAGGAGCTGTCTTTGCCCCTGGCTTAAGTTGGCGCCGTCGCCGGTGAGCATGGTCTGGTAGCCGTCCGGCAGCTGCCCGATAAAGGTGTCGGCATTGGCGAGTTTGGCCGCTGCCATTACCTCATCATCTGTGGCCTCCAGCTTGCCGTAGCGTATATTTTCCATGACCGTACCGGTAAACAGATGTGTGTCCTGTAATACGATGCCAAGAGAATGGCGCAGGTCAGATTTTCTTATTTTATTGATATTAATGCCGTCATAGCGTATTTTGCCGTCCTGGATATCATAAAAGCGATTGATTAAGTTGGTGATCGTCGTCTTACCGGCTCCGGTGGAGCCTACGAAAGCGATCTTTTGTCCCGGTGTGGCGTAGAGGTCGACGTTGTGAAGCACGATCTTTTCCGGTACATAGCCAAAATCCACGTCGTCAAACACGACATCCCCCCTGAGCTCTTTGTATTCAACTTCACCGGTCGCCTGGTGCGTGTGCTTCCAGGCCCACATTCCGGTGCGCTCTGTCGTCTCTTTTAAAAGTCCGCCCTCTTTTTTGGCGCGCACTAAAGTGACATACCCTTCGTCTGTCTCCGGCGTTTCGTCTAACAGGGAGAAAACGCGTTCCGAGCCGGCGAGCGCCATAACGATATTGTTGATCTGCATACTGAGCTGGTTGATCGGCTGGCCAAAGCTCTTGTTAAAAGTCAAAAAGCTGGCAAGCCCGCCGAGTGTAAAGCCTCCGAGCCCGCTTAAAGCCAGAGCGCCGCCGGCGGCAGCGCAGAGCACATAGCTGATATTGCCGACCTGTGCGTTGATTGGGCCTAAGATATTGCCGAACTTGTTGGCATTGTCGGCGCTTTGAAACAGCCGGTCATTTCGTTCATCAAATTCTGCCATACTTTCTTTTTCGTGCGTGAATACTTTTACGACTTTCTGTCCGTTCATCATTTCTTCAATGTAACCGTTTAGTGCGCCGATATCTTTTTGCTGAGCGACAAAGAAGCGGGCGCTTAAGGAGCCGACTTTTTTTGTCGCATAGAGCGTGACGCCCACCATCACCAGCGAGAGCAGTGTCAGTGGGATATTCAGGCGCATCATACTAACCAGCACACTCACAATCGTGATAATGCTGTTTAGAAACTGCGGCATGCTCTGGCTGATCATCTGCCGCAGGGCGTCGATGTCGTTGGTGTAAATGGACATGATATCGCCGTGGGCGTGTGTGTCAAAGTAGCGGACCGGAAGTCCCTCCATGTGGGTAAAGAGATCATTCCTGAGGCTGCGCAGCGTACCTTGCGTGACACCCACCATGATGCGGGTCTGCACAAAGGCGGCAGCGGCGCCAATTAGATAAAAGCAGGCGACCCGGCCGATGGCGTGCGCTAGACGGGTAAAGTCCGGCGCATCCTGCGAAAGCAGCGGCAGTATGTAATCGTCGATCAGTGTTTTGGTAAACCAGGTGCCCTGTACGCTCGATAGCACGGAGACCACGATACAGAATACCACCAAAATGCAGGCGAAACCGTAGTGGCGGAAGATATAGCGCAGCAGGCGCATGAGCAGTCTGCCGGGGTTTTTAACTTTCGGGCGCGGGCCTCCCATCCGCCTGCCGCCGGGGCCGCGCACTTCTTTTACGTTCTTTAATTCTTTTTCGCTTTCAGCCATTATGCCGCACCTCCCTCGTCAAAATCTCTGCTGCCGCCGGTCTGCGATTCATAGACCTCACGGTAGATTTCGTTGGTCTCCAACAGTTCTTCATGTGTGCCCAGACCGTTGAGCGTTCCGTTTTCCAGCACGATAATGCGGTCTGCCTCCTGCACCGAGGAGATGCGCTGGGCGATAATCAGCTTGGTGGTGTTTGGAATCTCCTGCAAAAAAGCGCGGCGGATTTTTTGGTCCGTAGCGGTATCGACGGCGCTGGTGCTGTCATCGAGTATCAGTATTTTCGGCTGCTTTAAGAGGGCGCGCGCGATACAGAGACGCTGCCTTTGACCACCGGATACATTGGAGCCGCCCTGCGTGATATAAGTGTTGTAACCGTCGGGAAAACGTTCGATAAATTCGTCGGCGCAGGCGAGACGGCAGGCGCGCTTGCATTCTTCGTCCGTGGCGTCTTTCTTGCCCCAGCGCAGGTTTTCATAGATGGTGCCCGAAAAGAGGACATTGTTTTGCAGGACGACCGCGACTTCATTTCGCAGTGTGTCAAGGTCGTAAGTGCGGACATCCTTGCCGCCGACCAGCACCCTGCCGTCTGATACATCATAGAGGCGGCTGATTAAGTTTACCAGGGAGGATTTGGAGCTTCCGGTGCCGCCGATGATGCCGATGGTCTCGCCGGAGCCAAGGGTGAGATTGATGTCGTCCAGCACCGGTCTAGCGGAGGTCTTATTGTAGCGGAATGTGACATGCTCAAAGGTAATGCTGCCGTCCGCAACACAAAAATCCGGGTCTTTGGGGTTTACGATATCACTCTTTTCCTCTAGGACTTCACAGATGCGCTTGCCGCTGGCAATGCTCATAGTGATCATGACAAACACCATGGAAAGCATCATCAGGCTCATCATGATATTCATACAATAGGTAAGAAGACTCATAAGCTCGCCGGTGGTAAGGCTGCTGCCCACAATCATTTTTGCGCCGAGCCAGCTGATCATTAAAATACAGCTGTAAACGGTAATCTGCATGGCGGGGCTGTTGTATGTGATGATGCGCTCCGCCTTCAAAAACATCCGGCAGATATTATCGCTGGCGGCGGTGAAACGCTTTTTCTCGTGTTCCTCGCGCACATAGGCTTTGACGACGCGGATGGCGGAGACATTCTCCTGCACGGAAGCGTTCAGGTCATCGTACTTTGGGAAAGCCTCCATAAAATAATGATGCGCCCGCACGGTGATAATGGCGAGCAGGATGCCAAGGATGATGACTGCGGCGAGATAGACGGCCGCAAGGCGCGGGCTGATAAAAAACGCCATGCCCATGGCGCAGATCAGGGTGATCGGGGAGCGCACACACATGCGTAAAATCATCTGGTACGCATTCTGAATGTTGGTGACGTCGGTCGTGAGCCGTGTCACAAGCCCGGCAGTGCTGAATTTATCAATGTTGGAAAAGGAAAAGGTCTGAATATTTTCATACATGGCCCTCCTGAGATTGCGGGCAAAACCGGTCGAGGCTCTTGCACCGTAGCGGCCGCCCATGATGCCGCAAAACAGCGAAAAACAGGCGGCAACGACCATGCAGGCGCCTACGGCATAAATATGGCGCATATTGCCGACGCTGACGCCGTCGTCGATGATAGAAGCCATCAAAAAGGGGATGATCGTCTCCATCCATACCTCAAGTACCATAAAAACGGGTGTGATCAATGAGTCGCGCCGAAACTCCCTGATCTGCGCCCCAAGTGTCTTTAACATAAAAGTCCTCCATTCGCACAAATCTAGTTGTTTTTTTCTACAGATATGTTAATATTATAACTATACGCTAATTTGGAAGTTGCTGTCAATGCTAAAAAAACATACATAATATAGTAAACCATATTGACAAAACCACAATATATTGTATACTAGATGATACATCGCAACAATCCAGACGAGAGCCGGATGATACATTGCAACAGTCAGGGCGAGAATAAAATATGGTGGAACGAAACAGAAAGGCATGAGGTATCTATGAAAATTATTAAGCGCAGCGGGACGGAGGACAACTTTAATATCGTAAAGATTGAGGCGGCAATCCGCAAAGCCAACGACAGTGTGATTGATTACGAAAAACTCACGGAAGACAAGATAAAGATTATCTTGGAAAATGTGGAGCGGGCCTGCGAGAATATGAAGCGCTCTCCGAGCGTGGAAGAGATTCAGGATATGGTGGAAAATCAGATCATGAGCCAGAAGGCATTTAATGTGGCGCGCAATTATATTACCTATCGATATAAGCGTGAACTGGTGCGCAAATCAAATTCTACGGATGAGCAGATCTTAAGCCTTTTGGAATGTAATAATGAAGAAGTCAAGCAGGAAAATTCCAACAAAAATCCTACGGTCAACAGTGTGCAGCGCGACTATATGGCGGGGGAGGTCAGCAAGGACATCACTAGGCGCTTTTTGCTGCCGCCCGATATTGTGGAGGCGCATGAGCAGGGGATGATTCATTTTCATGACGCGGACTATTTTGCCCAGCATATGCACAACTGCTGTCTGGTGAATCTGGAAGATATGCTGCAAAACGGTACAGTGATCAGCGAGACGATGATTGACAGTCCAAAGAGCTTTTCGACTGCCTGCAATATCGCCACACAGGCAATCGCTCAGATCGCCAGCTCGCAGTACGGCGGTCAGAGTATTTCGCTGTCGCACTTAGCGCCGTTTGTGCAGGTCAGCAGAGAGAAGTTTCGCAGGCAGGTGAAGGCGGAGTTTGAGGCCGTGGGCATTGCCCCGGAGGAGAAGACGGTCAACGAGATTGCGGAGCTGCGGGTCAAACGGGAGATCAATCAGGGCGTGCAGATGATACAATACCAGGTGATCACGCTGATGACGACCAACGGACAGGCTCCGTTTATCACGGTTTTTATGTATCTCGACGAGGTGCCGGAAGGGCAGCTTAGGGATGATTTGGCATCGGTGATCGAGGAGATGCTGCATCAGCGCATTGTCGGCGTCAAAAACGAAAAAGGCGTCTATATCACGCCTGCATTTCCGAAGCTGATTTATGTCCTCGAGGAAGATAATATTCACGAGGGCAGCAAGTACTGGTATTTAACCAGGCTTGCCGCGGAGTGCACTGCAAAGCGCATGGTGCCGGATTACATCTCGGAAAAGATTATGAAAAAATTAAAAAAAGATAACTGCTATACCTGCATGGGATGCCGTTCGTTCCTCACCGTGTACAAAGATGAAAACGATAAGTTCAAGTTTTACGGCAGATTCAATCAGGGTGTGGTTACGCTCAACCTGGTGGATGTGGCCTGCTCTTCCGGGAAAGACATGAAAAAATTCTGGGAGTTGATGGATGAGCGTCTTGAGCTGTGCTACCGCGCGCTGTTGGCAAGGCACGAGCGCTTAAAGGGGACGCCGTCTGACGTGGCGCCGATTCTCTGGCAAAACGGTGCGCTGGCGCGCTTAAAAAAGGGTGAAAAGATCGACAAGCTGCTCTATAATGGGTATTCGACGATTTCTCTGGGGTATGCCGGTCTTTGCGAATGTACCTATTATATGATGGGAGTTTCCCATACGGAGGCGGCGGGCACCGAGTTTGCGCTTAAAGTGATGCGTTACCTCAATGATGCCTGTGCAAAATGGAAAGCACAGCACAATATTGATTTCAGCCTCTATGGCACGCCGTTGGAATCTACCACATACAAATTTGCAAAGTGTCTGCAAAAACGTTTCGGTATCATACCGCAGGTGACAGACAAAAATTATATTACCAACAGTTATCATGTGCATGTGACGGAAAACATGAACGCGTTTGACAAATTAAAGTTTGAATCACGCTTTCAGGAACTGTCTCCGGGCGGCGCAATCAGCTATGTGGAGGTGCCGAATATGCAGGACAACCTCGACGCGGTGCTCTCCGTCATGAAGTATATCTACGAAAACATTATGTACGCGGAGCTAAATACCAAGAGTGATTACTGTATGGAATGTGGCTATTCCGGTGAGATTAAGATCGTCACGGACACCGACGGCAAGCTGATCTGGGAATGTCCGAACTGTGGCAACAAAGACCAGAATAAGATGAGCGTTGCGCGCAGAACCTGCGGCTATATCGGCACGCAGTTCTGGAATCAGGGCAGGACGCAGGAAATCAAGGACAGGGTGCTTCATTTATAAAAAATAGAAAAACGAGCGGTTTAACGGCAATATAGACAGAGTGCACAAGCATTTATTTTCGATACTACTTTGCAGAGCAGAGAGAAAACGTAATGTTTGTGCATTTCTTTTTTTATAGTGGTAAAATATAATTTGGTATGATAGAATAGTAGCGTATTTAATTTGGAAAGGTGTGGTAATTTGAATGAGGATGAAAAAAGCAATACGTTGGCTGGCGGCATGTTTGATGCCGATTGCCATTTTTTACCTGATGGAATATTATCTCCATAATCCGTTGGGCGAAGTGCGGCCTAAGGCACAACTGTTTAATATTATCTTGTTTGAACTGGCGGCAGCGATACTTTTGTTTTTGACCGGAAGCGTGCGGGCTGCCCTTCGGATTGAGACGGTGGCGGCGATGCTGTATGGGCTAGCCAACATCTATGTGATGCGTTTCCGCGGTCACCCGATTGTGCCGTGGGACTTTTATTCGCTCAAGACAGCCGTCAGTGTGGCGGACAATTACAGCTTTACGCCGACTAGGCGGATGGTCGTGGTGACAATCGCTTTTTTGCTGCTGCTTGTGGTGGAACACTGGCTGCCAATGCGCATCGGCCGGCGAAGTCCGGCAGGGGCAGGGCGTTATTCGGAAACGGATGTGGTGTATTGTGAGCGGCAGTCCCCCGGACGTGCGTTCGCACGCATTGCGTTGCTAAGAGTGCTGCCGCTTGCATTATGTTCCGTCGTGCTGGTAGTATTTGCCGGTATGATGCAGCGGGAAGATTTTCAGAGCCGTCATCGGCTGTACAACAAACTGTTTGTGCCGGGGACGATGATAAGATATAATGGTACTGTGGTAAATTTTGTCATGAATCTGGCATTTCTGTCGGTGGACACGCCCCAGGGGTATGATAAAGCCACGGTGGAGGACACGCTTGCCTCCTATGAGACGGACGAACCGCAGACGGAGGAGTTTCCCAACATTATTGTGATTATGAACGAGGCATTTTCCGACATGGCGGTGCTGGGAGATTTTGAGACAAACCGTGATTATATGCCGTTTTTCCACAGCTTGCAGCAAAATCCCGACAGCGTTGTGTCTGGAAGCACCGTGACTGGCATGTTAAATGTGTCCGTCTTGGGCGGCAATACCGCCAACTCGGAGTTTGAATTTTTGACCGGCAATACGATGGCATTTCTGCCGCAGGGCAGTGTTCCCTACCAGCAGTATATCCATGACGAAATACTGGCATTGCCTGGTTACCTGTATTCCATGGGGTATGATACCGTAGCGATGCATCCGTGGCGGGCGTCGGGCTGGGAGCGCAAAGAGGTATATCCTTTGATGGGATTCCAGAAATGCTATTTCAAAAACGACTTTGATCTAAGCCGGACCGTGCGCGAATACCTCACGGATGACGCCTGTGTGGACAAGATCATAGAAGAATATGAGAACAAAGGGGACAATCCGCTGTTTGTATTTAATGTGACGATGCAAAATCACGGAGGATATAAGGGGTCATTTCCCGATTTCACCCCCGAAATTAAGGTTAATGGACTGGATAACGGCCCGGTGGAGCAGTATCTTTCTCTGATCGAACTCTCTGATCAAAGCCTGGAAAAATTGATTCGCTATTTCGAGGCGCAGGAAGAAAAAACGGTGATAGTATTTTTCGGAGATCACCAGCCCAATGACGTCATTGCGGGGCCGATCTTAGGTCTGCAAGGGATTGACAGCAATCAGTTGACCGAAGAACAGATGAAGCTGCGCTACGAGGTTCCCTATCTGATGTGGGCCAATTATGAGTTGGATTCTAAGCAGCAGATTGACACCAGCGCCAATTATCTGGCGGCACAGTTAGTCGAGTGGGTCGGACTGCCCGCAAACAATTACCAGAGCTTTTTGCTGGACTTTATGCAGGAGTATCCGATTATCTCCGCAATGCGGCTTAAGGACGCGGCCGGAAATGAGCTTGGTCTTGATACGTCGGAGAATGACGTAGCCGCTTATCGGAGAATACAGTATTATCAATTGTTTGAGGATACAGGCAAAGAGAAATAAATTTCACAGGCTGAGGAAGGAGATAGGTTATAAAAATGAAAGAAAGGATAAAAAATAAACTGCCGTTGATCGCAGCATTTATCGTGCCGTTGGTGATTGCGATCGGCGTATGTGCAAAACGCGATATCTATCCATTTGGGGACAACTGTATGCTGAATATGGATATGTTTCATCAATATTGTCCGTTTTTCTATGAATTGATGGATAAGCTGCGTGACGGTGGTAGTTTCTTTTATTCGTGGCGCATCGGGCTCGGCGCAGACTTTCTCGGGCTGTACGCGTACTATCTGTCGAGCCCGCTCAACTGGCTGATTCTGCTTTGCCCGCATCAGTATGTGATTGAGCTGATGTCGGCGTTGATTCTTTTTAAAATTGCTTTTTCAGGATTTTCGTTTGCGTATTATATGAAAGAGCACTATAAGATAAACACGCCGTTGCTTGCGGTTCTCGGAAGCGCCTATGCACTGTGCGCGTTTACCGCGGCATATTCCTGGGATATTATGTGGATGGACTGTATGGCACTCGCCCCGCTCATTATTCTGGGATTGGAAAAGCTGGTGAAAGAGGGAAAAGTTCGACTGTATTATATCACTCTTGCGATCAGCATAGTCAGCAATTATTATATCTCGATTTTAATTTGCATCTTTCTGGTACTCTGGTTTTTAATCACATGGCTGGAGAACCGGGAGAGCGGCATTTTGGCGTGGGCGCGCTTTGGCGTGTACTCGGCGTTAGCGGGTGGCACCGGTGCGCTTTTGATTATCCCGGAAGCGATTATTTTAGGGGCGAGCGGTTCTCAGAATATCTCGTTTCCTGACACTATGGAGTGGTATTTTAATCTGGTGGACGAGCTGGCGCGCCATGCAATCTTTACGGAGACGCACAACGGTACGGGGCATTGGCCAAACATTTACTGCGGCGTATTTGTCTGCGTGCTCGTGCTGCTGTATTTCCTGCACGGTAAGATCAGCTGGAAACAGAAAGCGCCGCGGCTGGTGCTTTTGCTGCTGTTTGTGCTCGGGTTTTCCAACAATAAGCTGGATTTTATCTGGCATGGCCTGCATTTCCCCGATTCCCTGCCGGCCAGACAGACGTTTTTGTACGCCTTTCTGCTGCTTGTACTCTCCTATGAAGCGCTTGTGCGCATAAAGGAGAGCCGACTGTGGCATCTTGGGCTTGTGGCTGTCGTCAATGCAGTCTTCTGGTATGAAGCCTATACGCGGATGAACACCGAGTTTATGACGGAGAAAACTTTTTATGCTACCGGCCTTTTGCTGGCGGGATATTTTCTGCTGCTGTTAGTGGCTATGCTGGGCAAGAAAAAGATACCGGCGATTATGCTGGCGCTCGGCGGCGCGACGGCTCTCGTGGAGCTTACGCTCAATATGGCGGATACCGGATTTGGCACGATCTACCGCCCCTCTTATGTGGCGCGCATGGACGAATATGACTTGCTGATCGAAGATGCGGCTTTGGACAATGAGGCGGACGGCGGCGGTTTTTACCGGATGGAGGAGCTTGAGCGGAAAACAAAAAATGATTCCAATCTATATGGCTATCCGTCACTGACGCAGTTTTCATCATTGATGAATCTGGATGTCAGCCATTTTTACCAGCGAGTCGGCATGGAGGGCGGAAAGAATTATTATTGCAGCAACGGTACGACGCCGCTTATGTCGGCCATGCTCTCGCTCAAATATGTGCTGGCCGACAATAGCTTAGAAGAAGGTCCGCTGCTTTCTCTGGTTGGTTCTGAGGGCGAAAGTTACCTGTATGAGAACCGCTTTAGCCTGCCGATGGGATATATGATGGACGAAGATGTGATCGCGCAGTGGGAGGTTTCCGAGACAGAAAATAAGATGGAAATCCAAAACGAGCTGGCTGCTCTGCTTGGAGCCACAGAACCTTTGTTTACGCAGGTTTCCTCGATTGATGACGAGGGAATGACCACAGTTGTGATCGAAGAGGATGCCTATTATTATGCCAGATATGATTCCACCTCGATCGACAAGCTCTCACTCGAGACGAGTGACGGCAGGACGAGAGATTATTCCAAGGTCTCCCACAACTACACGCTGGATTTGGGTTACTGCAGGGCAGGGAGCACGGTGTGGGTGAAGAATACCGAGAATGAGATTCTTCCGATGACGGTATACAGGATGAGTCTGCCTGCGCTTGAGGCCGCATATCGGACGCTCAGCAGCCAGACGATGAGCCTTACGAAGCTGACCGACACGACCGTGGAGGGCAATATTACGGTGACATCGCCCGGAAGACTGATCTTTTCCATCGCCAATGAGAAGGGATGGACGCTCTATGTCGACGGGGAGCCTGTGGAGCCCGAGAGCTTTGGAGATGCGTTCCTTAGCGTCTATCTGGACGAGGGCGACTATGAGATTCGGATGAAATACCGCACGCCGGGATTTGTGCCAGGATTATTATGCACGCTGCTTAGCCTGCTGGCCTTTGTGCTGCTTGAGATATGGAGCGTCAAATACCACAAAGATTTTGTGGCGTTAGCGACAGAGAAAGTCTGTGCATTGTGGGAAAAATATGTGTGGAAAAATAAAAAATCGGCGCGGAGAAACAAAAAGCAGGTGCCTAAAAAATATCGCAGATAACATCGCGAAGCAGACAGATGTCTGCAAAATGTGAAAAAACCGGCATTTACGAAAAACGGATGATAAAAGTACCAGTTATGGTACAGTTTAAAGAGTACACTCCTTTCATCAGTAAAAGAAAGGAGTGTATTTTTATGAAAGGTTATAATGTGGATGAAGGGTATATGGGATATGTGAATGGGACTTATATTTTGTTTGCAAATGAGGCAGATTATATAGAGTATATGGAAGACTGACCCGTTTTCACGGCAGTTTGACGCCGGGGTTAAATAACCAAAAGAACAAAACAAAGGAACTGCTGCCGGTTTATGATAAACGAGCGTTGAAATTCTTTGCGGAGTGTGGTTTAATTAGATATAGGGAAATTTTTCCGGTGTGGACACAATATGTTGTGTCTGCACTTGTGAGAAAGCGGAAACGGAGGATTGATATGTCAGACAAGCAGATTGAAGTTTACGGAAAAAACGTAGAAAATATGATCATACGTCCCTATGAGCATCATGCCAAGTATTATGAAACAGATCAGATGGGCATCATCCATCATTCCAATTATATCCGCTGGATGGAAGAGGCGCGCATGGACCTGATGAACCAGATGGGCTTGTCGTATAAGGAGATGGAAGCGATGGAGATTATCAGTCCGGTGTTGTCCGTCTCCTGCGAATATCACAGCATGGTTCATTTTGATGATGTCGTTGTGATCGAGCCCAAACTCGTCAAGTATAACGGCATCCGGATGGAAGTGGAGTACCGCATGTATGATAAGAAGACAGGAGAGCTTCGCACGACGGGCAGAAGCTCCCACTGTTTCCTAAGCCGTTCCGGCAGACCGATATCCTTAAAACGCTCCTATCCGGAGATTGATACAAAGTTTTTTGAGTATGCCGATCAATAATCATTTATAGGAGAGTGGAGGATTTTCATGGGCGAGAAGCTGGTATTGATTGACGGTCACAGTATATTAAACCGTGCTTTTTTCGGAATACCTGATCTGACCAATTCCGAAGGACTGCACACCAACGCGGTATATGGTTTCTTAAATATTATGTTCAAGATTCTCGAGGAGGAAAAGCCGGACTATCTGACGGTGGCGTTTGATGTTTCGGAGCCTACGTTCCGTCACAAGATGTATGCGGACTATAAGGGCACAAGAAAACCGATGGCAGACGAGCTTAAGGAGCAGGTTCCGGTGATGAAAGAGATGCTTCGCGCGATGGGAGTGACCGTGATCGAAAAGGGCGGCTATGAGGCGGACGATTTGCTGGGAACGATTGCAAAGCGCAGTGAGAGAGAGGGACTGATTGTCTCGGTGGTATCGGGCGACCGCGATTTGCTGCAGTTGGCGACGGATAAGATCAAGATCAGGATTCCAAAGACCAAGCGCACCGGCACCGAGATCGAAGACTACAATGAGCGGGAGGTACAGGAAAAGTACCAGGTGACGCCGCAGCAATTTATCGATGTCAAGGCGTTGATGGGGGATACGTCTGACAATATTCCGGGTGTCCCGGGTATCGGCGAAAAAACGGCGACTACGATTATTGCCCGTTACGGAAGCATAGAAGAAGCCTATGCGCATGTGGACGAGATCAAGCCGCCGCGCGCGAGCAAGAATTTAAAAGAACATTACGATCTCGCCACGATGAGCAAGACGCTGGCTACGATTGATATCGATGCCGAGATCGATTATGAATTAAAGAGTGCAAGAATAGAGCAGGTTTCCGATTTATATACAAAGGAAGCCTATTTGTTGTGTAAGAGATTAGAATTTAAGCAGCTGCTGGGACGCTTTGCCCCGCAGGCACAGGGGAACCAGGCGCAGCAGCATTTTCGGCGGGTGTCCGGGCGCAGGGAGATCGGGGATGTGATAAACGGTCTGCGCGGAAAGGTTTGCGGCTTTTTTATCGTTCCGACAGAGACGGTGCGTGATGCCAACATGGAGCGGGACGGACAGATGACGCTCTTTGCGAGATCTGCGGGGAGCCAGACGTTTCTTGGCATTGCAGTCTCTGTGGGGGAGGAGGGCGCCTGTTTCCTGGAGGCAGATGACGAGGTGCCGTCAGAAAAGCTGTTGGAATTGTTTTTAAACAGCGGCGCAGCCGTTTATGCCACGCTGGATTTAAAGCCCCAGCTGCCGCTTATGGGGCTGATCGAGCGCACCAGTGCCGGGGATTGTTCCATGGAGCGCATGTTTGACGGCGTGCTCGCGGCCTATCTGCTCAATCCGATCAAAAATGAATACCCCTATGAGGACATCGCCAAGGATTACTGCGGCCAAATGATTCCCTCGCGCAAGGACTTGCTGGAGAAACTAAACTACTCTCAGGCGCGCGAGGAAAAACCGGACGCATTTTTAAAGTGTGTCTGTTATCAGGCGTATGTGGCATGCAGCGCATACGCGCCGTTAGTGGAACAGTTAAAGGAAACCGGGATGGAGCGCTTGTTTCGCGAGATCGAGATGCCGCTTGTCTATACGCTCTGTGATATGGAGCAGGAGGGTATTATTGTTTCCGGTGCGGCGCTCAAAGAGTATGGGGATAAGCTTGCGGTGCGCATTGCACAGCTGGAGACGTTGATTTGCGAGGCGGCAGGTGAGGAGTTTAATATCAATTCGCCCAAACAGCTGGGAGTGATTTTGTTTGAAAAGCTTGGGCTGCCGGAGGGCAAGAAGACTAAGACCGGCTACTCGACTGCGGCGGAGGTGCTCGAGAGACTGGCGCCGGATTATCCGATCGTTGCCGATATCTTAGAGTACCGACAGCTCGCCAAGCTCAAATCCACTTACGCGGACGGCCTGGTGGGATGTATCCGGCCGGACGGCAGGATACACACGACATTTAATCAGATGATTACCGCCACGGGACGTTTGAGCAGCACCGAGCCCAACTTACAGAATATCCCGATGCGTATTGAGTTAGGAAGGCTGATTCGCAGGGCGTTTGTGCCGAAAGAGGGCTATGTGTTTGTGGATGCCGATTATTCACAGATCGAGCTGCGCGTGCTGGCCCATTTGTCGGGCGACGAAACGCTGATCGAGGCATATCAGCAAGCGCAGGATATTCACCGCATTACGGCGTCCCAGGTGTTTCATATTCCTTTTGAGGAAGTGACCGATTTGCAGCGCAGAAACGCCAAGGCTGTCAATTTTGGGATTGTCTATGGCATCAGTTCGTTTGGGCTGAGCCAGGATCTTAGTATCAGCCGCAAAGAGGCTTCCGAGTACATCGAGCGTTATTTTGAGACTTATCCCAAGATCAAGGGATATCTGGACGGGCTGGTGGCGCAGGCCAAAGCGCACGGATATGTGACGACGATGTTTGGCAGGAGGCGTCCGGTGCCGGAACTAAAAAGCAGCAATTTTATGCAGCGCTCGTTCGGGGAACGCGTGGCTATGAATTCGCCGATACAGGGGACGGCGGCAGATATCATTAAGATAGCCATGATACGAGTGCATGACAGATTATTAAAAGAGGATTTAAAATCGCGGCTTATTTTGACGGTGCACGACGAACTTTTGGTGGAGACGGCGCCGGGGGAGGAAGAGACGGTCAGAACGATTCTTTCGGAGGAGATGCGGGGCGCCGCAGAGCTTGCGGTGGTGTTGGAGATAGACATTCACAGCGGCAGTGATTGGTACGAGGCCAAGTAGTGTGAAAATCTATAGTTTGCACACGCAATCCTTGTCATGGGAGTGAAAGAGATGATATTTATCGGCATAACCGGCGGCGTGGGCGCCGGTAAATCAGAGATTTTGCGCTATCTGGCAAAAAAGCCCGGCGTTCGGGTCATGCTGGCGGATGAGATTGCACATGCGTTGATGGAGCCGGGGACGGCTTGCTACAGAAAGCTGGAAGAGCTGTTTGCGGGACAGGATGTTTTTTTGCCGGAAGGCGGCTTTGACAGAGAGAAGCTTGCTATGGTATTATTTTCTTCGGAAGAGATGCTGCGGCGTTTAAACCGTATCGTTCATCCCGCGGTAAAGGATTATGTCAGGCAGCAGGTGCTGGCGGAACGAGCCTTGGGAGAGAACGAACTTCTGGTGCTAGAGGCCGCATTGCTGATCGAAGAGCACTACGATGAGCTGTGTGACGAGCTCTGGTATATCCATGCGAGCGAAGAGAAACGCGCGGCAAGGCTCATGGCGTCGAGAGGATATGCTCAGGAGAAAGTGCGGCAGATTTTTGACAGCCAGCTATCAGAGCAGCAATTCCGGCGGCACTGTGCGCGGGTCATTGACAATAACGGAACCGTGGAAGAGAGTATCCAACAGATAGAGCAGTTATTAAAACAAGTTTTTATAAATAAACGATTGGAGAACCGTAGATGAGTGAACAGAAAATTATGGACGAGCCATTGGTATTTGGTCTGGATATCGGGACGCGCAATGTGGTAGGAACCGTGGGCTACCGGATTGACGATAACTTTATCGTGGTGGCGCAGTATATGAGAGAGCATGAGACCAGAGCCATGCTCGATGGGCAGATTCACGATATCGGCCGTGTGGGCAAGACGATTCGCAAAGTCAAAGAACAGCTCGAGTCTCAGCTGGGGCTGGAGCTGACGGAGGTGTGCATTGCGGCTGCCGGGCGTGTGCTTAAGACGGTGACGACGAACATCGAATGTGCGTTTGAAGAGGAAACATTAGTTACCGGGGAAGACATACACACACTTGATCTGATGGGTATTGAGAAAGCACAAGGCCTGCTCAAAGAGTACAACGATACCCGCTATAAGTTTTATTGCGTGGGCTATTCCGTGATGCACTATTATCTGAACGGGGAACCGTTTTCGAGCTTAGAGTCCCATAAGGCGGATGTGATAAGCGAGGATATCATTGTTACATTTCTGCCAGAAGACGTTGTCGACGGGTTATACGCCGCGGTGGGGCTGGCGGGCCTTTCGGTCGCAAACATGACCTTAGAGCCGATTGCCGCTATCAATGTCGCGATTCCCGAGAATTTCCGCCTGCTCAATATTGCGCTGGTGGATATCGGCGCGGGAACTTCCGATATCTGTATTACCAGAGACGGAAGTATCATTGCCTACGGCATGATTCCGCTGGCGGGCGATGAGATCACGGAGCTGATCGTACAAAATTATCTTGTGGACTTTCGGACTGCGGAGAGCATCAAAGCTGCGAGCGGTAAAGGAGAAGATATCGTCTATAAGGATATCATGCTGATTGAACACACAATACCGGCGGAGGATGTCTGGGAGCTGACCGAGCCGGTGGTGGAGAGAATGACAACCGAGGTGGCGGCTAAGATTATGGAGCTAAACGGCGATAAGACGGTCAGCGCGACCTTTATCGTCGGCGGAGGCGGAAAGATACATGGTTATGCGCAGAAACTGGCGCAAAAGCTCAATCTGCCCGAGGAGCGGGTAGCGCTGCGCGGGGAGGAGGTGCTCCAGGAAGTCATTTTCGAGCAGGAGGAGATTGAAAAAGATCCTCTGCTGGTGACACCGATTGGAATATGCCTCAATTACTTCGATCAAAAGAACAGTTTTATCATGGTCCGTTTTAACGGCGAGCGGGTCAAATTATATGACAATAACAAGCTGACCGTGGTGGATGTAGCGCTGGCTGCCGGTTTCCCGAACGAAGATTTGTTCCCGAAGCGGGGCAGGGAGCTGCAATTTACCGTTGACGGTGCGAAACGGGTGGTAAGAGGAAAGCCGGGAGAGTCCGCGGTTATTTTCATGAACGACCGTCCGGCGAATATTAATACCCCTTTGGAGCCAAACAGTGATATTATCATAGAAGCTTCTACGCAGGGGGAGGATGCTTTATGCACATTAGAGCAGCTTGAGGAGTACAGCGGTGCCGCGGTGGCCTTTATTGTCAACGGCAAGATCGTGCGCTGCCCAAGATTTTTGGAGGTCAACGGCAGTCTGGAGCTGCCGTCCTATCAGATTCAGGAAAATGATAATATCGAGACCAGAGGATTCTATACAGTGGGACAACTGGTGGAATTTATGGATGTGGAGCTGGATATGGAACATGAGATTTTGGTCAATAACCGTCCGGCTACACTGGAAACGTTGATTTATGAAAATTTTAGTATCGAGTGGGTGGTGCTTTCTTACGGCGCGGCTTATGTGGAAGCGCCGAAGTGGCAGGAGGAGACCGCGCCCGAGGCGGCGCAGCCGACTGTGACGCAGGAAGATCTGGCTAAAGTGCAGGCACAGGCAGTCGAGGCGGCGGAAACATTGAACGGTATGCTGGCGGAGATCGTGACCGACCCGGATTTGCCGGAAACTTACAAGACATACGGTATCGCGGGAGCCTCCGTTGCCGGAGCGCTCCAGACACAGAAACTGGCCGGCCGTGAGCCGGCGGCCAAGCCTTTAGAACGGGCAAGACAAGACCGGCCTGCGCGCGAAAAAGAGCGGACAAAACAAGAGCAGCCTGTGCGTGATGAGGAGCGGACAAGACAGGGAGAGAGCGCGCGCCGGGAGCGTGCGGCCCAGGAGACAACAGAGCGTAAAGAGCGCGTGCAGGAGAGAAGAACAGGCCGGACGGAGCCAAAACCGGCGGCGCCGGGAAGCGCCGTATCGATTCTTGAGGATATGGAGCGGCTGCATGACGAGCTTAGGGCCAGAATGATTCAGAAAGCAAAAGATAAAGAGCAGCAGGAAGCCAAGAGTGAAAAGGAGCCGGAGGAAAAGAAAACCGGGAAGCCGTCTGCGGAGCCGGTGCAGGAGCAGGAACAAGAACAGGAACCGGGAAATGTAGAGGAATTGATCGCGATGTTGTCAGCGGGCAATCCCGATACGTCCAATCAAGGCGCGGTGAAGCCGATGACGACGGCGTCGGTGCGGCCGCAACCCAAGAAGGATTCCATGGAGCGGCCGTCCGAGCCGGCGTTGGCAGGAGAAGGCCCGGTGACAGAGTCTGCAAAACAGCAGACAAAGGCGGCGCCGATGTGGAGAGAGCCGGAAACAGAGCTGCATAGGCAGCAGACAAAGGCAGAGCCGGAAACAGAGCCGCATAGGCAGCCGACAAAGGCAGAGCCGGAAACAGAGCCGCATAGGCAGCCGACAAAGGCGGCGCCGATGTGGACAGAACCCATGCAGCAACAACCGGAGACGGAGGCCGTGAAACGGCCGTCAGCGCCAGCGGCGGCGGAGGAACAGTCCCAGCCAGTGACAGAGCCCGCGGGCAGAATGAGACCGCAGCGTGAAGAAGCGCTAGGAGCAATAAAAGAGCCGGTTGCAGCGGCAAAAACCACAGACGGTCAGTCCGCCGGCGCGGGCGAGTCTGCCGCCGCAGAGCAGCAAGCCGCGGAGACTAGGGAGCTGCACATCTTTATCAACGGAGAACCGGTGACGCTTCAGGGCAGGCAGGAATATATTTTTGTAAATGTGTTTGATGTTTATGAATTTGATCTTTCGGAGGCGAGAGGGAGAGAGATTGTCACCCTGCACAACGGGTTCCAGGCAAAATATACGGACGAATTAAACGAAGGCGACAAGATTGAACTTCGCTGGAAAGAGAGAGAATAAAAGGGTGAAAATCAAATTTTCATTCCCGGATAAAATGCCGTTTACGCGGCGGAATGAGAGGAAATATGGAACTATGTAGTATTGCAAGCGGCAGCAGCGGGAACTGTATCTATGCGGGAACCGACCGCTGTCACTTGCTGGTGGATGCCGGCATCAGCGGCAGGCGTGTGGAGCAGGGATTGCATGAGATCGGGCTCAAAGCCGAGGAGATACAGGGAATACTCGTCACGCATGAGCATATTGACCATATTGCCGGGCTGGGGGTTTTGGCCAGGCGGTACGGCATCCCCATATATACAACGCCCGGGACGATGCAGGGCATTTTGCGCACAAAGTCTGTCGGAAAAGTGGAGGAAAGTCTGTTTCACCTGGTTACGCCCGATGTTTCTTTTCAGATTGGTGATATGACGATCGAGCCGATTTCCATATCGCACGACGCGGCGGAGCCGGTTGCCTATAAGATGAGCCGGGAAGATCAAAGTATGGCGGTGATCACAGATCTTGGCACATACGACGATGAAATTATCTCCAGACTCGATCATCTCGACGCGATACTTCTCGAGGCAAACCATGATGTACATATGTTACAGGCCGGCAGTTATCCGTATCCGTTGAAACGGCGCATACTCGGGGAGCGGGGCCATCTGTCGAACGAGCGCAGCGGGCAGCTTTTGGGTAAACTTTTGCACGATCATTTCAAGTTTATTTTGCTGGGGCATCTGAGCAAGGAGAACAATTATCCCGAGCTGGCCTATGAGACCGTGCGGTTAGAGATAACGATGGGGGAAAATCCATACCGGGGAGCGGACTTTCCGATACAGATTGCAAGGCGGGATGCGCCGTCGGAGCTGATTCGCATATGAGCGTATGGCCCATACCAATGGGCACTGACGTGAAACGGGTTCATGTGCCAGGAAGAACTGAGTTTTACGCGGAGAAACGCCGAAAAACGGGGTTTCTCAACTGGATTTGAGTCATAGCGCGGCTGTGACAGGTGAGTTAGGTTGATGGAGGTTAGTGATATATGAAAAACGCAGCAGACAGAGCGATTATAACAGTAGTGGGGAAGGATACGGTCGGCATCATAGCCAGGGTGTGCACCTATCTGTCCGAGAATCAAGTCAACGTGCTCGATATCTCACAGACGATTGTTTCCGGTTTTTTTAATATGATGATGATTGTGGATATGAACGGAGCAAAAGTGGCGTTCGCCGACTGCCAGAAGGGATTGGACGCGATCGGAGAAGAGATTGGCGTTTCCATCAAATGTCAGCGCGAAGAGATCTTTGAGATGATGCATCGGATTTAATAAACCAAAGATACCGAGCAAATGTAAACTGGGAGGCATCCATGATTAATATCTGGGAAGTAAACGAGACAAACAATATGGTGGAGCACGACAATCTTGATGTGCGCACCATAACAATAGGTATCAGCCTGTTGGAGTGTATCGACAGCAATCTTGAGAAGTTAAACGAAAATATTTACAGCCGCATCACGGCCGTGGCCAAGGATTTGGCGTCCGTGGGGGAAAAGATTGAACGCGAGTATGGGATTCCGATCGTCAACAAGCGCATCGCAGTCACACCGATCGCGCTGGTGGGCGGTGCGGCCTGTCATTCCCCCGAAGATTTTGTCACCATAGCACAGACCATGGACCGGGCAGCCAAAAAAGTCGGGGCAAATCTGATCGGCGGGTACTCGGCATTGGTTTCTAAGGGGATGACAAAAGCCGATGAAATGTTGATTCAGTCGATTCCAACGGCGCTCTGTGCGACAGAGCGCGTCTGCAGTTCCGTCAACCTCGCGTCCACCAAGACCGGAATCAATATGGATGCGGTGAAGCTGATGGGGGAGATTCTCTTACAGCTGGCAACGCAGTCTAAAGACCGCGATTCGGTGGATTGTATGAAGCTGGTGGTTTTTTGCAATGCGCCGGATGACAATCCGTTTATGGCCGGGGCATTTCACGGGATCACGGAGGCGGACGCGATCATCAATGTGGGGGTCAGCGGCCCCGGTGTGGTAAAAGCGGCGTTAGAAAAGGTGCGCGGCGAAAACCTTGAGGTGCTCTGTGAGACCATCAAAAAGACGGCGTTTAAGGTGACGCGTGTGGGGCAGACTGTGGCGCGGGAGGCTTCGAGGCTGTTGGGGATTCCGTTTGGCATTGTCGATTTATCGCTGGCGCCGACGCCTGCGGTGGGCGACAGTGTGGCGGATATTCTGTGTGAAATCGGTTTGGAGTATGCGGGGGCTCCGGGGACTACGGCAGCGCTTGCGATGTTAAACGACCAGGTGAAAAAAGGCGGGGTCATGGCCTCCTCTTATGTCGGGGGCCTAAGCGGCGCATTTATTCCAGTCAGCGAGGATCAGGGAATGATCGATGCGGTGCAGGCAGGCGCCATCACCTTGGAAAAATTGGAGGCGATGACCTGTGTGTGCTCGGTAGGGCTTGATATGATTGCCATTCCCGGGGATACGAAAGCGACGACGATCTCCGGCATTATCGCCGACGAGATGGCGCTTGGCATGGTAAATCAAAAAACGACAGCGGCCAGGCTGATTCCTGTGATCGGCAAGGGCGTGGGCGATACCGTGGAGTTTGGCGGGTTGTTTGGCTATGCGCCGATCATGCCGGTCAACCGGTTTTCCTGCGACGACTTTATCAATCGCGGGGGCAGAATACCGGCGCCGATTCACAGCTTTAAAAATTGAGATTGATGGCGGCATCGCACGGCAGTGCGATAAAAATTGCAGATTATGAGAAAGGCAGGAGATTGATATGAAACAGGTATCTTTAGAAAAAGAGCTTTCCGGCAATGCATATCCGGGAAGAGGAATTGTCATCGGCAAATCGACGGACGGGGCATTTGCTGTGGTGGCTTATTTCATTATGGGCAGAAGCGAAAACAGCAGAAACCGTATTTTTGTGGAGGATGGCGAGGGCATCCGCACGCAGGCATTTGACCCGGCAAAACTTACCGACCCAAGCCTGGTGATCTATGCGCCGGTGCGTGTCATGGGGAACAAGACGATTGTGACAAACGGCGACCAGACGGACACGATCTATGAGCTGATGGACAGGCAGCAGACATTCGAGCAGTCGCTGCGCACCAGAGAGTTTGAGCCGGATGCGCCCAATTACACGCCGCGCATTTCAGGTATCATGCATATCGGCGATGGCCAATACAACTATGCGATGTCCATCTTAAAGAGCAACAATGGGAATCCCGACGCCTGCAACCGCTTTACGTTCGCCTACGAAAGTCCCGTGGCAGGCGAGGGGCATTTTATCCACACCTATATGGGGGACGGCAATCCGCTGCCAAGCTTTGAGGGCGAGCCGACGCTGGTTGGCATCGAGGGCGATATCGACAGCTTCACGAAAGTGATATGGGATAATTTAAATGAGGACAATAAAGTTTCTCTGTTTGTGCGTTATATCAATATCGAAACAGGGGCATACGAGACGAGGATTGTCAATAAAAATGTGACGCAAAAATAGCGGTTTAAAAGCAGCGCAGGATAAGCTATTCACGAATAGAGAAAGGCATGGTAATCATATATGAAAGAACTAGAATTAAAATACGGCTGTAATCCGAACCAGAAACCTTCGCGCATCTACATGGAAGAGGGAGAACTCCCGATCAGAGTGTTGTGCGGAAAGCCGGGTTATATCAATTTTTTGGATGCGTTTAACGGCTGGCAGCTGGTAAAAGAGTTAAAGCGCGCCACCGGGCTTCCGGCAGCGACTTCTTTTAAACATGTATCCCCGGCCGGGGCGGCTGTCGGACTGCCGCTTACGCAGGTGGAGCGAAAGATTTACTGGGTTGACGATATGGATGTAGCTTTTACACCGCTTGCTAATGCGTATATCCGGGCGAGAGGTGCGGACAGAATGTCTTCTTTCGGCGATTTTATTTCGCTTTCGGATGTCTGCGACAGGGAGACGGCGTTAGTCATCAAGCGCGAAGTGTCAGACGGTGTGATCGCGCCGGGATATACCGACGAGGCGCTTGCCATTTTAAAGGCGAAGAAGGGCGGCAATTATAATGTGATTGAGATCGATCCCGATTATGTGCCGGCTCCGATTGAGCATAAAGAAGTGTTTGGCATCACGTTTGAGCAGGGCAGAAACGAGCTGGTGATCGACGAGGCGTTTTTTGACAATCTGGTGACCGAGAATAAGGAGCTGCCGCAGGCGGCGAAGATCGATCTTGCGATCGCGATGATTACATTAAAATACACGCAGTCCAATTCCGTATGTTATGTCAAGGGCGGACAGGCGATCGGCATTGGTGCCGGGCAGCAGTCCCGCATCCACTGTACCAGGTTAGCCGGCAATAAGGCCGACAACTGGTGGCTTCGTCAGGCGCCCAAGGTATTGGAATTGCCGTTTAAAGACAGCATCAAGCGCGCGGACCGCGATAACGCAATTGATCTCTACATCGGCGAAGATTATATGGATGTGCTCTCCGACGGCGCATGGGAAAACATTTTTACCGAGAAGCCGGCTGTGTTCACCGCAGAAGAAAAGCGCGCATGGTTGGATAAAAATACGGATGTGGCGCTCGGTTCGGACGCGTTCTTTCCGTTTGGCGATAACATTGAGCGCGCACACAAAAGCGGCGTGAAATATGTGGCGCAGCCGGGCGGTTCGATTCGCGATGATCATGTGATCGACACCTGCAACAAATACGGCATGGCGATGGCATTTACCGGTATCCGTCTGTTCCATCACTAAGCGCTGGGGCCGGTCTTACTGCTGTTGTCGTGAGACGATTTAAATCCAGTCTCAAACAATGACGATTTCTCTTGTGTATTCATTGCGGCAGCGGCAGACAGACCCGTCACCCTGGTTATGAAGCGCGCATTTTGTCTGTTCATAGAGATTTGCGGCAAAAATATCCTTTTCCAGCAGCCGCATGGCAGAAGGGGACAGGAGCCGGGGCGCATCGGCAAGTTTGGAGATAAGCGGCAGGGAGGAGGATTTTTTTATGGTGTGCAAAAGCGGGGCAGTCGATGTGCCGCTCTTTTGCATCCCGTCAGACTGTACTCTGCGAAGTCCCAGGATACGCGCGTAGGGCGTATAGCCAAGGGCTTTGTACTCTGCGTAGTCTGTGGCAGTGTGACCGAGCAGTATATGCAGCAGAATACGGCTGATGCGGCTGTATGTGGTGTCGCGGCTTTTGCACAGCGAGCAAAAATCCGTAAATGACCGGTAGGAGAACAGGTTTTTTTGTATGCGGTTGGCAATTTCCGGCGTGCAGTCGGCATAACGGGAGAGATCGTCACCGGCAAGCAGGCAGTAGCCCAGCGGGCGGCCAAAATCGTCCGCCGCAAGCAGCGGGTTTTCGCTTGTGTAGGCCATAAGGAGTGAGAGAACATCCGCCGGCAGGGCGTCGCTAAGTTTCTTATCCCGGGTCAAGTCTGATGGACCGCCGTTTTGCGCGGCATATGCCTCAGGTGACGGAAAACGGGAAGAGGACGCCAAAAGCAGCCTGCGGATGGCGCTGGCGGAAGCATAGGGCTGGTTGATGTCACTGTCGTGATAGGCGGCTCCCTGCCGTTTTATCACATATGGTGTGAGCGGGGAGGAGAGCTGTTTTATGGCTTTGAGATATTCGATTGCGAGAATGTTGTTCGGGGATGTCAGAATCTGTTCGTATTCGCTGCGATCTATGCCCGGAAAATGGGCGGCATGTTGCTTGAAATAGTAATCCGACAGAGCCGCGGCTCTTGCTTTGGGGAAGGGCAGCCCGCTTTTTAGCCCGGCGAGAAGAGCGGTGCGAAACCCTTCCGGTTGTGCGGTCAAAAGATCGGCGGTCTCAGTGAGCAGCGCGAGGCAGTCGGTTTCCGCGCCGAAACAGAGTATGTCGACGCAGCCAAGACCCGTAAGGAGTGCGACGCCGGCCGCGGCAAAGTATTCGGCGCTAGCGCATGAAAAGAGCACGGGCAGTTCGATTACGAGATCGGCGCCGCCTAAGAGCGCCATGCGGGCGCGGGCGTATTTATCGATTATGGCAGGTTCGCCGCGCTGGACGAAGTCGCCGCTTATGACGGCGATCACGAAGTCAGCGCCGGTTTCCTGCCGCAGTGCCTTGATCTGGTAGGCGTGGCCGTTGTGAAATGGATTGTATTCCGCGATAATTCCTGTAATTTTCATGCGTCACCTCTGTTCAAAAATTTGCCGGGATGAAATACATCTGGATGCATATCGTAATAGACAGGGAAGCGCTAAGGCTTTACACTTCTTGCCATTTTTGTTATAATAAAACTATATGAGAAAAGGCAAATTGGTTTGTCGTTCCTTATCATAATGCAAAGCACATAAAAAAGCAAACAGAAAGCGGGGGATTGTGTATGCCAACAAACGAAAAAGAGTATAATGGTTATTTGTTTGATCAACTTACGCTGCTGGAACGGATAGAAAGACGGGTAGTAAAAGGTGACCTTGAGGCAGTCAAAGAGGAAATTGATATTCTTAAAAGAGAAATTAACCGCAAACTGTATCAGCAGCCTCCTTCGATGAATGGTCAGTATTAATGCAGGTAGATGGATGGCAATGGAATCCAGTCAATAAAATAGTTTGAAAATTAGATTATGATAACAAGTGCGCAGCAAAAACGCTGCGGAAATGGAGGAAAAATGAACGTATTAGTAATTAACTGCGGAAGCTCGTCATTGAAATATCAGTTGATCGATTCCGAGAGTGAGGCGGTGTTGGCAAAAGGACTTTGCGAGAGAATCGGCATCGACGGAAGGCTGGTATACCAGAAGACCGGTTTGGACAAGGAGATCACGGAGGCTCCGATGCCGACGCACAAGCAGGCGATCGAGCTGGTGATCAATGCGCTGGTAAATGATAAGACAGGCGCGATCAAAGATCTGTCCGAGATCGATGCGGTGGGACACCGCCTGGTGCACGGCGGCGAGAAGTTTGCATGTTCCGTGGTGATCTCTGACGAAGTATTGCAGGCAGTGGAGGAGTGTAACGACCTGGCGCCGTTACATAACCCGGCCAACTTAATCGGTGTGGCGGCGTGCCAGGAGGTAATGCCTAATGTGCCTATGGTGGGCGTATTCGATACCGCATTTCACCAGACGATGCCCAAAAAAGCTTACCTCTATGGGCTTCCCTATGAGTACTATGAGAAATATAAAGTCAGAAGATATGGCTTCCACGGCACGAGCCACAGTTTTGTGTCGAAGCGGCTGGCTGAGTATCTTGGCCTCGATTACCAGAATTCCAAACTGATCGTTGCCCATCTTGGAAACGGTGCGTCCATCAGCGCTGTGCAAAACGGCAAATGTATCGATACTTCCATGGGTTTAACACCGTTAGAGGGGCTTGTCATGGGAACGCGCTCCGGTGATATCGACCCGGCGATCATGGAATTTATCGCAAAAAAAGAAAACCTTGATATTGAGGGCGTCATGAACGTGTTGAACAAGAAGTCAGGCGTGCAGGGCTTATCCAGACTCTCCAGCGATTTCCGTGATCTCGAGGATGGACATGCGAACGGCAATGAGATGGCGACCAACGCGATCGAGGTATTCTGCTATCGTGTGGCAAAATATATCGGCGCTTACGTTGCGGCCATGAACGGTGTGGATGCGATCGCCTTTACCGCGGGCATCGGCGAGAACGGTCCGCTTGTACGCCAGAAAGTCATGGAGTATCTTGGTTATCTTGGGATCGCGGTGAATGAGGAGACGAACGGCGTCCACGGTGATGAGGCGGTCATTTCTACGGCGGACTCCAAGGTGAAAGTGTGTGTCATTCCCACCAATGAGGAGCTTGCAATTGCCCGTGAGACGGTTGCGCTGGTGAAATAACTATGAAGCCGAAAGCTGAATAGTTACGATAAAATTGTTGACAAAACGTGTATAGATGTGTATAATCATTTAGGTATGAAAAAGTGTGACAGGGGTGAACTATGACGATTGATATTTCGGACGTTTTGTCCTGTGAGAACAAAGAGAGTACGAAACAGGTTTCGATCGGATACACGTCGTTTTCATCAAAGTTAGGTGAATTTCCTATCACAGAAGCGGCACCAGTGACGCTGCAAATCGCAAACCGGGAGAACAAGCGGCTGCTTATCCGCGGAGATGTTGATTTGACAGTGTTGATACCGTGCAGCCGCTGTCTGGAGGATGTCCGGACAAACATCCGATTCTCGATCGACAAAGAGCTCCGCATTGTGGAGGATGGCGTCAGGGAAGAGGATATGGAAGAGACAGACTACCTGATTGGATTCCATCTGGATATAGATAAGCTTATCTATGAAGAGATTTTGGTGAACTGGCCGATGAAAGTTTTGTGCAAGGATGACTGCAAGGGGATATGCAAAGTCTGCGGGCAGAATTTGAACAGAGCAGACTGTGATTGCCAGAAGACAGAATTAGATCCAAGAATGGCGGCAATCCAAGATGTCTTTAATAAATTTAAGGAGGTGTAAGCAGATGTCAATTTGTCCAAAGAATAAATCTTCCAAGGGAAGACGCGATAAAAGAAGAGCAAACTGGAAAATGACTGCTCCGGCGCTCGTAAAGTGCAGCAAATGCGGAGAGTTAATGATGCCTCATAGAGTGTGCAAGAACTGTGGCTCTTATAACAAGAGAGAGATCATCGCGCAGGACTAATCAAAAATGGGAGATCGGGACGTTACCTATCGTGTAGCTGCCCGGTCTCCCGTTTTTCATCCTAAGGCAGCGCATACCCTTGCGGTTCGTGACAGTGGAGGTCTATGCCTGCCATTTGACTGGCAACATGCAAAAATAACAAGGAATCACCTATACTTATTGTGTGGTTTGTGATAAAATAGGTGCAAAAGTGGCGCTTATTTACATGTCTTATAGAAGCACTGTAATGAGAATCATTATCGAGAACAAGCAGGAGGAATATTCATGAGCACAGTACGCAGAGTGTATGTAGAAAAAAAGCCGGATTTTGCGGTGAGGGCCAAGGAGCTTGGGTCGGAGATCAAGGGCTATCTCGGCATTGCAGGGGTGGAAAGGGTGCGGGTGTTTACCCGTTATGATGTAGAAAATATATCCGAAAATACTTACCAAAAAGCGCTGGTGACAGTTTTTTCCGAGCCGCCGGTAGATGATATTTACGAGGAGAGCGTGGATTTTGGCGGCGCGCATGTATTTTCCGTGGAATATCTGCCCGGGCAGTTTGACCAGAGAGCGGACTCTGCGGAGCAGTGTGTGAAATTGCTGAGCGAAGCGGAAGAACCGTTGATACGCACCGCAGTCACCTATGCGGTCTACGGAGCGATCACGGACGAGCAGTTTGCATCGATCAAAAAGCACTGCATCAATCCGGTGGATTCGAGGGAGACCGGGCTGGAAAAACCGGAAACCCTTGTGCAGGAGTTCCCGGAGCCGGAAGATATTATGATATTTGAGCGCAGGAAAGGAAGCGCGGATTTTATTAAAATGCCGCAGGAAGAGTTAAAGGCGCTCTATGATTCCCTCAATTTGGCCATGACATTTGAGGACTTTCTTCATATCCAGAAGTATTTCAGAGACGAGGAGAAGCGCAATCCGTCTGTGACCGAGGTGCGTGTGCTAGACACATACTGGTCAGATCACTGCCGCCACACCACATTTTCCACGGAGTTAAAGGATGTGGTATTTGACGACGGCTATTACCGCGCACCGATAGAGGCAGCTTATCAGGATTATCTGAAAACATTTGAGGAACTGTATGCGGGGCGTGACGACAAGTTTGTCTGTCTGATGGATATCGCGTTGATGGCCATGAGACGTTTAAAGAAAGAGGGCAAGCTAAACGATCAGGAGGAGTCCGACGAGATCAATGCCTGCTCGATTGTAGTGCCGATCGAGGTGGACGGAAAAACAGAGGAATGGCTGGTAAACTTTAAGAACGAGACGCACAACCACCCAACCGAGATCGAACCGTTCGGCGGGGCGGCGACCTGTCTTGGCGGCGCCATCCGCGACCCGCTCTCGGGACGTACCTATGTTTATCAGGCGATGCGCGTCACCGGTGCGGCTGACCCGACCGTCTCTGTCAAAGAGACGATGGCGGGCAAGCTGCCACAGAAGAAGCTGGTGCGCGAGGCGGCTCACGGATACAGCTCATACGGCAATCAGATCGGTCTTGCCACCGGCTATGTCAAAGAAGTATATCATCCGAACTATGTGGCGAAGCGCATGGAAATCGGTGCTGTCATGGGCGCAGCGCCCAGGCGCGCCGTGCAGCGGCTGACCTCGGACCCGGGCGATATCATTATACTTTTGGGCGGGCGCACTGGGCGCGACGGTATCGGCGGCGCGACCGGTTCCTCGAAAGCGCACAATACAGCGTCCACCTCTGTGTGCGGCGCAGAGGTACAAAAGGGCAATCCGCCGACCGAGCGCAAGATACAGCGTCTGTTCCGCCGCGAGGAAGTGGCCCATATCATCAAAAAGTGTAACGACTTCGGCGCCGGCGGCGTTTCCGTTGCGATCGGTGAGCTGGCTGCGGGTCTTCGCGTGCAGCTCGATAAAGTGCCGAAGAAGTATGCGGGCCTTGACGGCACCGAGCTTGCCATATCCGAGTCGCAGGAGCGCATGGCTGTCGTGGTGTCCCCGCAGGATGTGCAGCAGTTTTTAGCCTACGCAAAAGAAGAAAACTTAGAGGCGGTCGAGGTGGCGGTAGTCACGGAAGAGCCAAGGCTGGTGTTAGAGTGGAGAGGGAAAGAAATCGTCAATATTTCCCGTGCTTTTCTGGATACGAACGGCGCGCATCAGGAGACTTCTGTGGCTGTGGAGATGCCAGAGGAAAAAGACAATTATCTCAAAAAGATCGCCGTTTGCGCCGTGGCGGAGGCATTGGAGCGGGGGGATGGCAAGGAGGCGTGGCTTAAGGAGCTGGCCGACTTAAATGTATGTTCCCAGAAGGGGTTAGTGGAGATGTTTGACGGTTCGATCGGCGCCGGCAGCATCTATATGCCCTACGGCGGCAAGTACCAGATGACGGAGACACAGTCGATGGTGGCAAAAATTCCCGTGGCAGAGGGCAGTTCCGACGCTGTCACGATGATGGCATACGGTTTCGACCCGTACCTGTCGAGCTGGAGCCCCTACCACGGAGCGGTTTATGCGGTGTTAGAGTCGCTTTCCCGCATAGCTGCCGCCGGTGGAGACTGCACCGGAGTACGCTTCACATTCCAGGAATACTTCCGCAGGATGAGCGGGGAGCCAAAGCGCTGGAGCCAGCCATTTGCGGCGCTCTTGGGCGCTTATGACGCGCAGATCGGCTTTGGCCTGCCCTCGATCGGCGGCAAAGACTCCATGTCGGGCAGTTTTAATGAGATCGACGTGCCGCCGACACTGGTTTCATTTGCGGTGGACGTGGCGAGAGAAAAAGATATCATTACGCCCGAGCTCAAAAAGGCCGGCAGCCAGTTAGTGCTGTTTCGCATCGAAAAAGATGCATACGATATTCCGGTCTACGCGCAGGTCATGAAACTTTACGCGGCAGTGCGTAAGATGATTCAGAGAGGATGTATCGTCTCTGCGTACGCCCTCGACGCAAAGGGACTGGCGGCTGCGGTTTGCAAAATGGCGTTTGGCAACCGGCTGGGCGTTACGATAGATGCCGCGGTGTCCAAAGAGACGATGTTTGCGCCGGGATTCGGCAATATTGTGGCGGAAGTTCCGTTTGATAAACTCTCTAAAATGCGCGAGATTTTGCGCGCGGAGGGGCTTTGCAAAGCTGCCGGCGCCAACGATGGCGATGTTGCCATTGTGGTCGGAGCGGTCAATGACAAACAGGCGTTTTGTTATGGCGATGTGACGATTTCCATGGAGGAGGCGCTGGGTGCGTGGACGTCTACGCTGGAAAAGGTGTTCCCGACCAGAGCGGTGCAGGGAGCGGATACGGTCGATACCGGGCTTTACAGCGCCAAAGAGTTCTATGTCTGCAAGCACAAAGTGGCGAGGCCGACCGTATTTATACCGGTATTTCCGGGCACCAACTGCGAGTATGACAGTGCGCGGGCATTTGCGCGCGCAGGGGCGGACACGATCGTGAAAGTGTTTAAAAATCTGAGCGCCGACGACATCCGCGATTCCGTGGAGGAGTTTAGCAGAGCGATCGGGCAGGCACAGATTATTATGTTCCCCGGCGGTTTTTCCGCAGGTGACGAGCCGGAAGGTTCCGCCAAATTCTTTGCGACGGCGTTTCGCAACGCGAAGATGACAGAGGCGGTGACAAAGCTGCTGCAGGAGCGGGATGGTCTTGCACTTGGCATCTGCAACGGATTCCAGGCGCTTATCAAGCTCGGGCTGGTGCCGTACGGCGAGATTCGCCCGCAGTCGCCGGACTCACCGACTTTGACGTACAACACCATCGGCCGTCATATCAGTAAGATGGTTTACACGAAAGTGGTGACAGACAAGTCCCCGTGGCTTGCGCAGGCTAAGCTCGGCGAGGTATATACCAATCCCGCCTCCCACGGAGAGGGGCGCTTTGTCGCGCCGAAGGAATGGCTGGAGAGCCTGTTTGCAAACGGCCAGGTTGCGACCCAGTATGTCAACGAGGCGGGCGTGCCGACGATGGACGAGGAGTGGAATATAAACGGTTCCTACGCAGCCATCGAGGGTATTACCAGTCCGGATGGGCGCGTGCTCGGCAAGATGGCTCATTCCGAGCGGCGTGATACAAACGTGGCGATGAATATTTACGGAGAACAGGACATGAGACTGTTTGAGTCCGGGGTGGCCTACTTTAAATAAGATTCTGAAAATAAAACAGGAAAGATGACGATGATTTTTATCGTCTTCTTTCCTGTTTTCAATGAATGATGAACTGTACCTAAGTGGCTTGACTTTTTTCGATAACATGTGTAAACTATTTTTTGTGTGTAGATTGCTTCTATGATCTGCCACGGCTATTTTGTGGTGGAGCGTTACAAATAGCCGTGATGGCATTTTGCCGCGTAGACGCTCCAGAAGGAGATTTGTGTGAAAATTTATTTTTCACGCGCAAAATTGTGCCTGCGGCCCAAAGTTTGCAGGTTGAGAGAAAGGTATGGTTATTTTTATGAAAAAAGCATTATTGGTATCATTTGGCGTGCTGCTTATGGCCGGTTTTGCGGCTTGTAGCGGTCTGCCTACAAAAGGAGACGACACCGCGTGGGTGGAGGCGGGAACAGCGATGATTTCCGACGATATCCGCAGCGGCCAGTTGGTGATTGACGGTCAGGTGTATACCTTTCCGATGCAGGTGTCCGACTTTTTGGACAACGGTTTCCATATTTCCAACAGCTATGAAAATGTGGAAGAATTTGAATTGGAACCCGGCTCGGATAGTTCCTCGTTTGAATTATTCAGTGAGGACGGCGAACATTATGTGAGAGTCAGCGCCTATAATGTCTCACAGGAAAACCTCACAGTTGACAAATGCATGGTGGATTATCTCTATGTGTCAGCCAGCGACGTGGATCTTGTACTGCCGGGCGGTATTTACAAGCACAGTAAGCCGGCGCAGCTCCAGGAAAAATACGAGGCGGCCGACGAATGGGATGACGGCGAGAGTGAATTTATTAAAGCGTCATATAATTTTACCACAGAAGACAACTGGAACTGTGCGGCCACCATCGGTATTTTTGACAATGACTATACGATCGATCCCATGGCAAATGTCGAATATAGTTTATTGAACGATGAAAATAATTACTCCACGTTTTTAAATATTGAAGGTGGAGAGGAGAGCACCCGCCGCTATATTGACTCTGCGATGAAAGCGGTCTATTACGGGGATTTTGATACATACGTCCAGTATTACAGTGATGACGACAATGCAAAGGCGCTGCACGAATCTGCAATAGAGTATCTTTCTTCCGCCATCATGGCATACGCCTACATGAATTATGAGGATTTGGGCTACAATGTCACCAAAAATTATGACAGCATTGCCGCAGAGGTTCTAAAGAAAGTACAGTGGAATATCAAAGAGATCGCGATGAATGAGGACGATATGACAGGCACCGTGACAATTGAGCTGATTCCCACCAACTATTTTGAGGTCATCACTTCTGCGATCGACGAAGCATTAAACGAGGTGCTTGCAAAATATGAGGGCACGGATATCGAAAGTCTCACGGAGTCACAGATGATTACGATGAACCAGTCGCTGGCAGACGCGGTGTTAGGCAAGATCGCCGGGTTGGAATCACAGGCAGAAAATAAAGCGCCCGTGGAAAAGACTTACAATATAGACTGTCAAAATGGATATTTGAGCGGCGAAGACTGGGATGATATTCATGCGGTTATGATGGGAATTGACGAGCTGCAGTCCGAGTGACCTTGGCAGAGAAATTGCATAATTTTGAATAAGATTTTACCTCCGTTTTTCCGGGCAGCCGGGCAGCGGAGGTTTTTTTGCGCAGGCCCGCGTTAGATACGGTTGCCGGAGGAAACCTTTTGCGCAAGCAGCATATAATAGAGCAAAATAACATAGAATTGTAGGTTAAATATTATGTATGCTGCTCTGTTTATTTTACTGTTGCTTGCCCTTCTAGGGATAATCATTGGACATTTCCGCAGGAAAAAAATCATTTGCAAAATCGAGTGCATGGATAAATGCGAGAAGTGCTCTATCGTGGAAGAACTGGCAGAGCCTTTCGGCTATGCCTATCACTGTTGCTGCGGTTACTTTTCATCTACGGTCGACGCCTGGCAGAGAGCCGCCGGATATACATGGCTCTATGACTATATGGCGCCCCGTTTCCAGATGGTGTTCGACGCGCTTCCGGTTTATTTCAATTACTGTGGGAAAACATGGCTGATCGAGTTATGGAAAGGCCAGTACGGCATCAATACCGGCGCGGAGATCGGAATTTATCACGCTGACAGGCTGCTGACGGAAGCAGAATATCGTACCACGCTTTTTCATGCGGCAAAAGATGATGAAATGCTGCCCTGTTCCATGGAGCTGTATCAGGAAAATGGCGACGTGGTTTCATTATCGGAGAGACACTGGTGGCTGACTGCTTTTCTGCCGGGTGTTTTTTCCCGTCCCTCTGGGCTTTGTCTAAAGGCGTCCATCTGTTTTCCTGATGTGGAAATGTTGGAGGCGTTTCACCAGGGATTATGCCGTGCGGGTTATCCGGCGGAACTGATCACCGTGCAGAATCTTTGCATAACCTTTGCTTTCCATAGGCCCCTGCCCGAGCACTACGGGCCGTTTACCCGCTTCCATCGCTGGCTCTCGCAGTGCTTAAACCGCATGTACTGCCGTCTGTTTGTATGGATTACCAGACCTTTTGTGTGTACGGAGGACCGGATTCTGTTTCTCTATTATAATATTCCGTTCTGTTTTCGTAAACTCATGCGTCTGCGCCGTTGTCACAGACGGTGCCATAAGAAAAACGGCTGTCATCGCCCCAAGTGCTGCAAAAAATGTAAGCCGTGCAAAAGAGAGCGGTCATGAGTACAAAAAGACGTCTGGAACGCGCCTTTGCCCAGGCGCTGGTGCTGCCGTTTCGCAAGTGTAGCAGGTATGTGCTCATCAGTGATTGCCATAGGGGGGTGGGCACCTCTTCCGACAATTTTTTAAAAAACCAGCATTTATA
Organism: uncultured Roseburia sp.; assembly: GCA_910584215.1. Taxonomy (GTDB): domain Bacteria; phylum Bacillota; class Clostridia; order Lachnospirales; family Lachnospiraceae; genus Roseburia. Next base: position 53,010 of record CAJTYI010000001.1, read on the forward strand.
TTACGCGGCGCTGGAGCATTATTATAGGTATGGATTTACCTATATTGAGCTGGGGGACGGCGAAGAGCTGTGGGAGAATCGGAAGCTGCACAATATTACCGAGATTCACGAGGATGTCTATGATATGCTTGCCCGGTTTGAAGAAAGAGGCCGTCTTCATCTCATCTACGGCAACCATAACATGGTCTGTAAAAAAAGCCCGTCCTTTCTGGAAGCTGTAATTTTGTACGCCGATACTATGCCGGAGAAATCACTGTACCTGACCCATGGCCACCAGGCCAGTCTGCTGAACTCGACGTTTTGGCCCATAGCCCGGTTTCTGGTGCGGTATATCTGGAGCCCTCTGGAAAATCTGGGTTTTCTCGACCCCACCAGCGCTGCCAAGAATTATCAGGTTAAGGAGCGGTGTGAAGCGAGCCTGAGAAAGTGGGCCGAAGAACACCGGCATATTCTTGTCACGGGGCACACACACCGCCCTGTGCTGCCGGAGGAGCCGTCCTTTTATTACAATACAGGCAGTTGCGTCCATCCGCGCTGTATTACCTGTATCGAAATCGAGAGAGGAGAAATGACCCTTGTAAAGTGGACTATGACCGCCCGGGCAGACAGTATCCTATATGTGGCAAGGGAAGTGATCTCTGGTCCTGTCATGATTTTGAGCAGAGAATAAAATTGATTTTTAAATGTTGACAATTTCTTTAAAATACATTAACTTAAATGCAAGCAAATCCTGTTGCAGCGGACCATTCTCTCAACTAGGGGGCGTCCGCTGCCGCCGGCAGGAGAGCCGCGATTTTGTCAAAGAGCTATCCGCTGCCGCAAATATTTTTGGTTTCCCTCTTGATTGTGAGCCGTTGTTTTACTATACTTAAAGTGTTTGTGCAGATACATGCCCAGTTTACTTTGAAAGGAAGAATCGCTCTGCGGCAGGACAAGCTGTTTTGAGGTCTGTTGCGGCGCAATAGAATGGAAAGGTTTGGTTATCAGGATGAAGAATACAGTGGAGATCCGCTGGCACGGAAGAGGCGGACAGGGAGCTAAGACGGCGGCGCTGCTCTTGGCGGATGTGTGTTTTAGCACGGGTAAATATGTACAGGGGTTCCCGGAATATGGGCCGGAGCGTATGGGTGCGCCGATTACGGCGTACAATCGCATCGGAAACGAAGCGATCCGTGTACATTCCAATATATATGAGCCGGATTATGTGGTGGTTGTGGACGAGACGCTTTTAGAGTCGCAGGATGTGACGGCGGGGCTGAGCGAGGAGGGCGCGCTCGTCGTCAACTCGGCAGGCTCGTTGGAGGAGATAAAAAAGCACCTGCGCGGTTACAGGGGCAGAGTGGTTGTCGTTGACGCGCGGCGGATTTCCGTGGCGGCGCTCGGCAAATATTTTCCCAATTCTCCGATGCTTGCGGCGATCGTTGCAATCAGCGGGGTGATTGACCGCGAAACATTTTTGCGGGAGATGGAGGCGTCATACCGCCATAAATTTGCAAAGAAACCGGATGTGATCGAGGGCAATATGAGGGCGCTTCGCATGGTATTTGATGAGATAAAGGAATAGTGGAGGAACTATGGCAACGGATGTTTCAAAGATTACAGAAAAGAGTCCCTGGCAGGATTTGACGAAAGGAAATCAAATCTATGGCTCAGGTACTTCAAAAGCATTTCAGACGGGAGAGTGGAGAAGTCAGACCCCGTTGTTTGAGGAAGAAAAATGTACGCAGTGCTTGCTGTGTGTCCCGGTTTGCCCGGACAGCAGTATACCCGTAGCAGACGGTAAGCGCCAAGCGTTTGATTACGATCACTGCAAAGGGTGCGGGATATGCGCGCGCGTATGCCCCTGCGGTGCGATCACGATGAGGGAGGGCCAGTAGCGATGGCAGTCAGAGAGAGATTATCCGGCAATGAGGCCGTAAGCTATGCAATCAAACAGATCAACCCGGACGTTATGCCGGCGTTTCCGATTACGCCGTCGACCGAGATTCCGCAGTATGTCTCTGCTTACATAGCGAACGGTGAAATGGATACGGAATTTATTCCGGTGGAGAGTGAACACAGCTCTATGAGCGCGGCAATTGGGGCTTGCGCAGCCGGAGCGCGGGCGCTGACGGCGACGTCCTCCTGCGGTCTGGCGTTGATGTGGGAAGAGCTCTATGTAGCGGCTTCCAACCGCCTTCCGGTCGTGCTGGCGCTGGTAAACCGCGCCTTAAGCGGACCGATCAATATTAACTGCGACCACTCCGACAGCATGGGCGCAAGGGACTCTGGGTGGATTCAGATCTACGCGGAAAATAACCAGGAGGCGTATGACAATTTCATTCAGGCGTACCGCATCGCAGAGCACAGCGCTGTGTCTCTGCCGGTGATGATCTGCCAGGATGGCTTTATCACCAGCCATGCGGTGGAAAATATTGAATTGTTGGAGGATGAGGCGGTCAAAAAGTTTGTCGGCGAATATGAGCCGGAGCACTATCTGCTCAATGCCAAAGAGGCGATGGCGGTGGGGCCTTACGCGGTATCCAACTATTATATGGAGACGAAGATGGCGCAGACTTTGGCCATGCAAAATGCCAAAGAGGTGATTTTGTCGGTGGCGGAGGAATTTGCGGCGCTTTCCGGCCGTTCGTACGGTTTTTTTGAAGCGTACTGTCTCAGTGATGCCGACTATGCGATTGTCATGATCGGCTCGGCGGCGGGAACGACGAAAGTGGCGGTCGATGAGCTGCGCGCGGCGGGCAAAAAAGTCGGGCTGCTAAAATTGCGCGTGTTCCGTCCGTTCCCGGAGCAGGAGATCGCACAGGCACTCGGGCATGTAAAAGGCGTGGCTATTTTGGACCGCGCCGACAGTTTTAGCGCCCATGGAGGGCCGCTCGGGTCGGAGGTGGCAGCCGCGCTTTTTTATGCCGGACATACGATGCAGGCGAGAAATTTTATCTATGGGCTCGGCGGCAGAGATTTTCGGGTCCAGGACGCATGTGAGATCTATGAAAAGATGGAACAGCTTGTAACCCGGGGCGCATCCGTGCCACAATACCAGTATATCGGCGTAAGGAGCAGCGACCAACAGTAAAACAGCGTTTCGCCAAAAGACGATATCGTCGGCATAAATGGAAGTGTGTATGGAGCGATGGAGGAAATGATGGAGAACAATCAATATAATTTTAAAGAGGTGATGAGCCGCCCGGAACGCCTTGCGCCGGGGCACAGGATGTGTGCGGGCTGCGGCGGGACGATCGCGGTGCGCGGAGTGCTGCGCGCCCTGCATGAGGGCGATCATGCGGTGATCGGGAATGCGACCGGATGTCTGGAGGTTTCAAGTTTTATGTATCCCTACACCGCCTATGAGGACAGCTATATTCACAACGCCTTTGAGAATGCGGGGGCTACGATGGGCGGAGTGGAGACGGCTTATCGCGTGTTAAAGAAGCGCGGAAAGTTAAAAGAAGATTATAAATTTATTACATTTGGCGGCGACGGCGGGACTTATGATATTGGATTTCAATCATTGTCCGGCGCTATGGAGCGCGGGCACGATATGGTGTATGTCTGTTATGACAACGGCGCCTACATGAATACGGGGATTCAGCGCTCCTCCGCCACGCCCCAGTTTGCAGATACGACGACGACGCCGGTGGGCAGTGCGTCAAGCGGCAAAGCGCAGTACCGCAAAGATCTGGCGGCGATCATTGCCGAGCACAGAGTTCCCTATGTGGCACAGACGACGTTTATTGGCAATTTTAAGGATTTGCACACGAAAGCCGAGAGAGCTATTTACACGGAGGGGCCGGCATTTTTAAATATAATGGCGCCGTGTCCAAGAGGCTGGCGTTACGATACGCCCGATCTGATGAAGCTGTGCAAACTGGCGGTGGAAACCTGTTACTGGCCGCTGTTCGAGGTCATCGACGGCAGATGGGTGCTTAACTATGAGCCCAAGAGGAAGCTTCCGATTGAGGAGTTTTTGCGTCCGCAGGGAAGATTTGCCCATCTGTTTCGGCCCGGGAACGAGGACTTGATCCGGCAGTTTCAGGATGAGGTGGACCGCCGCTGGGAAGAATTGCTGTTTCGCTGCTCGCGCTAGAAATATGTGCAAAAGGTATGGATAAGTATCAGGGCAAAGACAGGGAGTTAAGAAAATATATATTTGAGAGGTAGAGAGCATGATTATCAGAAATCATTACCGTGCGTCTCTAAAGCCGGACGTCACGGAGGATACACTGCGGGAAGCGCTGCGGGAAGACGCGGCGGTCGTAAGAGAACATATTGCAAAAGAAGATTGCCTGACGGTGGCGATGTATCCGCATGGCAGGATGTTATTTTTGTATTATGAAGCGATCGATACAGCGCTAAAGCCTTGGCAGCTTTTTCCAAAAGCCTCTGACCTGCTTGCACCCTGGCCGGGGAAGGACGGTTCGTTCGTGCCCTGGGCTTACATGTACCACATCTATTATCACGCCGTGCCAACGACGGTAGAACAGTGGATTCGGACAGAGAAAAAGAAGCGCCGGGGCAGGATCGCCTACCTTTTGCCGGACAAATTGTTTTCCTATGTCTACTATCATCAGGCGATTGTCTCGGAGGGACTTTTAGAGGGCGACCGCTATCAGTCGATTGCCCTGCATGAGGATATCTTATTTTCCTATTTTGAGGAGCCGAAGATTTTTACCCATATCAGACAGGAGAGCGGGCAGGAGTCGAAGGTGATCAGAGAATGGACGGCGGTGGACCCGGAGAGCCACTTTGACCATAGCCTCTCGGGGGAAGAGAACTTTCTGCTGTTGGATGAGCTGTTCTCCATGGGCAGAGAAGATATTTTTGGATATGGCAGATAAGGTGAAATGTACATCTAAGGCTTTTGTCGATGGGCGCTAACGTAAAACATGTTTACGCGCTAAGATATACTATGCCGCACCGAAGCAAATGGAAAGGTTTGTGGGATTGGATTGTGCAGCGAAATGTGGTATAAGGTTTATAGAGAGCATAAAAACTGAAATAGAGGGAAAGATGGGACAGATTATATTGGCCTCTGCCTCTCCGCGCAGAAAAGAATTGTTGGAGCAGGTAGGGATTCGTTTTGAGGTATGCCCGGCGCAGGGCGAGGAAGTGGTGACAAAGGCTGTTCCGGCGGATGTTGTCATGGAAATTGCCGCCGCGAAAGCGAGAGAGGTGGCTGGCAGGATAAAGGCATATCATGCCAGCCACGAAGCATGTGTGACGCCGCAGGATATTTTGATCATCGGCGCCGACACCGTCGTGGCGGCGGGCGGGCAGATTTTGGGCAAGCCGCAGGATGAGAAGGACGCCGCGCGTATGCTGACGCTGCTGTCCGGCAGCACGCACGAGGTGTATACCGGTGTGGCGCTTGTGTTTTTACTTAATAGGAAATTGCGTCGTCAGACGCATCAATTCTCAAGTTGCGGAGCAACTTGCAAAGAATCACGAAGTGATTCTTTTTTATCTGCGTCCGGCAGGGAGGGGGAGCATGTCTTTTACGAGCGGACAAGCGTTCGTATGTGCGATATGGACGAGGGCGAGATACGCCGTTATATTGCCACCGGGGAGCCGATGGACAAGGCGGGGGCCTATGGGATTCAGGGTAAATGTGCCGTATACGTCAAGGGCATAGAGGGAGATTATAATAATGTAGTCGGTCTTCCTGTCGCGGCGATTTACCGGGAGTTAAAGAGACTGGGAATAGACTGGTATGAATGGCAGGGAGAGGAACATGTTTGATTCGGTATGCTTGGATTATTTTCTGGAACATCAGACGAGACTGCTGCGGGAACCGATTGCGGCTACAAGAGAGGAAGCGGAGGAGTTTTTGGAGGATTGTATGGCGGTCGTCTGCCGCAATAAGAAAGAGGTGACGGCTTATTTTAAGGAGGCGGGCGTGGACACTTCAGGAATGAGCGCAAAGGAGCTGTTAGAAGCGGAAGAAGTGTTTGCACTGCCGGATGGCAGGTATCTGATCGTGGAGGTTTAGTAAGGAAAAGGTATTTTGGATGAAGAAAAAAATAGCGGCAGCGGCGTTGTGTTTGATGCTGTTTTTGACTGGGTGCCAGTTTGGAAACAGCGATATCATTGTTTCCGGGACGATCGGCAGCAGGCAGGTATTTAAGATCGGAAAGCTGGCCTGCGACGTGAAAGAGGCAAAGGTATATCTGGCTAATTATCAAAACATTTACGGTGTGGCGTATGGCATTAATCTGTGGGAACATGATTTCGGGGGGGATTCTCTAGAACAATATATCCGCAATGTGACGCTGGAGGAATTGACGAGGATCTACGGGATGGAACTTTTAGCGGAGTCACAGGGGATGACACTCTCGGAGGAGGAACAGGGGAACGTAAAAAGCGCGGCGAACGAGTATTACAGTTCTCTCTCGGAGGCCGAGCGCGATTATCTGGAGGTATCCGAGAATGACATCGCAGAATACTACGAACATTATGCGCTGGCGCAGAAGATTTATCATTTTCTGACGGACAGTGTCAATGAAGAGGTGAGCGACGACGAGGCCCGTGTGATGGAGTTACAGCAGATCTTTGTCTCGAGCCGCACGAAAGCGTTAGAGGTAAGTGAGCGGCTGCTCAATCATGAGGATTTTGCGGCCATCGCCAACAATTATAATGAATTTCCCACGATTCAGGTGACCGTCTCCCGGGACGATCTGCCGATGGAAGTGGAGGAAGTGGCGTTTCAACTGGACAACAATGAAATATCAGGACAGATTGAGACGGAAAACGGGTACTATTTTATTAAGTGTCTGAATAAATATAACGAAGAGCTGACGGAAGCCAATAAGTCTAATATTGTGGAGAAAAGGGAAAAAGAAGCCTTTGACGATGCATACAACGCCCTGATGGCCACACTGTCCTCGAGTTTTAACGAAGCTGTGTGGGAGGCGATTGAGCTTGATATTGGCGGTGCGATTAAAACCGACAGTTTCTTTGACGTGTTTGACAGACACTGCGGAGAGATTTGAGTGTGCAAATAAACGCCGCAAAACGCCGTTTATGGCGTTTTGTTTATGCGCAGGGGTGCGAAGTGAAAATAGCTGCTGTTGCAGCACGCACCCCGCGCAGCGAGTAGGGAAGAAATCTCCCCCACTCGATTTCATACGGATTCGAGAGTGCGCACAGCGGAATCATGGAGGTTAAAATGACAAAGGATATGACACAGGGCTCGCCGATGAAGCTGATCTTGGGCTTCTCGGTGCCGCTCTTATTTGGTTATTTATTTCAGCAGTTTTACAGTCTGGTGGACACCTTGATCGTGGGGCGTTATCTGGGAGTCGATGCGCTGGCGGCCGTTGGTTCTACCGGTTCTTTAAACTTCCTGGTGATCGGATTTTGTATGGGGGTGTGCAATGGTTTTGCCATACCGCTGTCGCACAAATTTGGCGCCGGGGATTACCGGGGGATGCGCGAGTTTATGGTGAACGGGGTCTATCTGTCGGCGGTGTTTGCGGTTGTGATGACGCTTGTGACGGTGTTGTTTTGCCGGCCGATCCTGCAGTTGATGCGCACGCCGGACAATATTATTGACGGGGCGTATATTTACATTGTCGTCATATTTGCCGGGATTCCCGTGACCTATCTGTATAACCTGGTTTCCGGCATTATCCGTTCCATGGGTGACAGTAAGACGCCGGTAGTTTTTCTGACGCTGGCGTCCGTCATCAATATCGCGCTGGATTTGATTTTTATACTCAATTTCCACATGGGAGTGGCGGGGGCCGCGCTGGCGACTGTTCTCGCGCAGGCGCTCTCCGGCGTGGGGTGCGTGATCTACAGTATGAAACGGTTTGAGATTTTACATACTGAGAAAGAGGAGAGAAAGGTTAATTTTTCCCATATGCGCACACTGTGCGGTATGGGGATTCCCATGGGGCTGCAGTATTCGATCACTGCGATCGGCAGCGTAATCTTACAGAGCGCGGTCAATACGCTTGGTTCCGCCGCGGTGGCAGCCATGACGGCAGGCGGTAAAATCAGTATGTTTTTCTGCTGTGCCTATGACGCGCTCGGTTCTACGATGGCGACATACGCGGGACAGAACGTGGGTGCAAAAAAGTTGGAGCGCATAGGAAGCGGTTTGAAATCCTGTTCGATTCTTGGTATTGGCTATTCCTTGATCGCTTTTGCGGTGTTGTATTTTGCCAGCGATGAGCTCGCCATGTTTTTTGTGGAGAGCAGTGAAGCCACTGTCATCGCCGATGTGCGCATCTTTTTACTGATAAACAGCGCCGCCTATATTTTGCTGGCGTTTGTCAATATCGTGCGCTTTTTGATTCAGGGCATGGGTTACAGCAAGTTTGCCATCTTAGCGGGCGTGTTTGAGATGGTTGCGCGGACTTTGGTAGGTTTTGCGTTTGTGCCGAAGTTTGGATTTGTGGCGGCCTGCATCGCCAATCCGATCGCCTGGATTTTTGCGGACGCATTTTTGTTTCCGGCGTATGCCCATGTGTACAAGAGGACGAAAAAGCTGCTTAATTTGGCTTGAAACAGGAGAAACACCAAAGATATTTTTTGTCCGTAAGCGGGTGTGGATGCCGTAATGGAAGTCAGAAAGCGGGATTGTTGTTATAATATTGACCTAATGTGAAGGAGGCTTTTGCGATGTTGGAGCTGATAAAAGCGCTTATTTTTGGTATAGTGGAGGGTATCACAGAGTGGCTTCCGATCAGCAGCACGGGACATATGATTTTGGTAAATGAGTTTTTATCACTCGATGTCTCGGTAGAATTTTGGAATATGTTTCTCGTGGTGATTCAGCTTGGAGCAATCCTTGCGGTAGTCGTGTTATTCTGGAATCAGATTTGGCCGTTTGTGCTGACAAGGAAGGTCCAGACGGGCAGCGGCAAATCGTCAGGCGCCGCAGGGGCACAGCGTTTCGGGCAGCGGCAGTATGTTGCCGTGGGGCCGGTCAGCGTGAATATGACGATTATTGTGCAGTGGTTTAAGATTGTGGTCTCCTGTCTGCCCGCGGTTGTCTTTGTGGCGCTGGGCTTAGATGAGCTGTGCGATCGGTATTTTTATAATCCGGTCTGTGTTGCCATAGCGCTGATCGTGTTTGGCGTGGCATTTTTGGTGGTGGAAAGCAGGAAACAGACGGCGGAGTGTATTGTGGAGATGACGGATATCACATGGAAGATTGCGGCGCTGATCGGAATTTTCCAGCTGTTGGCGGCGGCGTTTCCTGGGACTTCCCGTTCCGGCGCTACGATTATCGGGGCTTTGCTTCTTGGCGTTTCGAGAAAAGCGGCCAGCGAGTATACCTTTATCCTGGCGATTCCGGTGATGCTGGGCGCAAGTCTTTTGGAGCTGCTCGATTTTGGTTTCTATCTTACTGGAAGCGAGTGGACGATTCTGCTTGTCGGAATGGCGAGCGCGTTTGCAGTGTCTGTCGTGGTGATCAGGTTTTTGCTCGGATATATCAGAAAGCATGATTTTAAGCCGTTTGGGTGGTATCGTATCGGGCTTGGCGCTCTGGTGCTTTTGTACTTTTTTGTGTTAAAATAGGAAAAGGCTCTGCTGTGTTACCATTTGCACCTCATAATCATAGTTCATTCATAAAAGGTGTATAGTCATTCAGGGCATGATGTAAGGAAGGTTTGATATGAGTATATTAAATGTAGAACATTTGACGCATGGATTTGGTGATCGGGCCATCTTCGATGATGTTTCGTTCCGGCTGCTAAAAGGGGAGCATATCGGGCTGGTCGGCGCCAACGGCGAGGGAAAGTCCACATTTATGAATATTGTCACGGGCAAATTGATGCCGGATGAGGGCAAGGTAGAATGGGCAAAAAATGTCAGGGTGGGTTATCTTGACCAACATTCCACCTTAGAGAGGGGGATGACGATCGAGAGCGTCTTAAAGTCCGCGTTTGCCTGGCTGTTTGATATGGAATCCCACATGAATGAGATCTGCGATAAGCTTGGCGAGGCGGAGGAAAAAGAGATGGAAGCCATGATGGAGGAGCTGGGGGTAATCCAGGATACGCTCACGATGCATGACTTTTATACGATAGACGCCAAAGTGGAGGAAGTGGCGCGAGCGCTGGGGCTTTTCGATTTGGGATTGCAGCACGACGTGTCAGACTTGAGCGGCGGCCAGCGCATGAAAGTGCTGTTGGCCAAGCTTTTGCTGGAAAAACCGGATATTCTGTTGCTGGACGAGCCTACCAACTATCTGGACGCCGAGCATATCGCATGGCTCAAACGTTATCTGCTCGACTACGAGAACGCGTTTATCCTGATCTCCCACGATATTGCGTTTCTCAATGAAGTGATCAATCTTGTCTATCATATGGAAAATCAGCGCTTGGACCGCTATGTGGGAGATTACGATAAGTTCCTGGAGGTCTATGAGGTCAAGAAAAGCCAGCTGGAGGCAGCATATCGCAAACAGCAGCAGGAGATCAGCGAATTAAAAGATTTTGTGGCGAGAAATAAGGCAAGGGTAGCCACCCGCAATATGGCTATGTCCAGGCAGAAGAAGCTGGACAAGATGGATGTGATTGAGCTTGCCGCGCAGCGCCCCAAGCCGCAGTTTTCTTTTCCGCTGGGAAAGACGCCGGGCAAGTATGTTTTTGAGACGAAAGATCTTGTGATCGGTTATGAGGAGCCGCTGTCCGTGCCGGTGTCCGTCTCCCTGGAGCGCGGACATAAGGTTGCGCTGACCGGGGCGAATGGTATTGGAAAAACTACGCTTTTAAAGAGTATATTGGGGCTGGTTCCCGCCCTGGGCGGCGAGGTGGAGCTGGGAGAAAATCTGGAGATCGGGTATTTTGAGCAGGAGATTAAGGGCGACAATAAGCGCACCTGCATCGAGGAAATCTGGGAAGAATTTCCCTCTTTTTCCCAGTATGAGGTCCGGGCGGCTTTGGCGCGCTGTGGTCTGACCACAAAACATATTGAAAGCCAGGTGCGCGTGTTAAGCGGCGGGGAACAGGCCAAGGTGCGTCTCTGTAAGTTGATGAACCGCACGACCAATATCCTGCTCTTAGACGAGCCGACCAATCACCTGGATGTGGACGCAAAGGCAGAATTGCGGCGGGCATTGATCGAATACCGCGGCAGTATGCTGCTGATCTGTCATGAGCCGGATTTTTACGGGGATATCGTCGGTGAAGTCTGGGATTGCTCGAAGTGGACGACGAAAGTATTGTAGGGAAAGTACCGGAATTTTAATCTTTTCTGAAGTTTTGCTTGCGAAATCACGGTAAATATGTAACAATAGGGATGGTTACGAAGATTAGAAAGAGGAGCGAAGTAATATGGCGACAGTATTGATAGTGGATGATGCATCGTTTATGCGTCTGGCAATGAGAAATCTGCTGGTTCCGAACGGATATGAGATTGTGGGAGAGGCAGGAAACGGGAGAGAGGCGATAGAACTCTATAAAGAATTGAATCCTGACTTCGTTCTGATGGATATTACCATGCCGGATATGGGTGGTATCGAGGCGGTAAAGTGCATCAAAGAGATTGATGACGGTGCGAAGATTATTATGTGTTCCGCGCTCGGGCAGCAGGCGAAGATAGTTGAAGCCATAGACGCGGGGGCGCTGGATTTTGTGGTGAAACCTTTTCAGCCGGAGGATGTGTTAGAGGCGATAAAGCGTCATTTATAAGGTATCTGCGTTTACATATGCCATGTAGACGAAAAAAGAGATCTCCTGATGGGAGGTCTCTTTTTACTTTATAGGAAATTGCGTCGTCAGACGCATCAATTTTCAAGTTGCGGAGCAACTTGCAAAGAATCACGGAGAGATTCTTTTTTATGCGTGGGATCGCACATGAAAGTTTACTGCTGATACAGTATGCGAGCTGCGTAACGAGCAGGGAAGATAAGAGACTGGTGGCATCAGAGTATCATGTGTGAGGGCATAATAACGAATTTTGTCATTTATAAGTTTTATGCCGTGATTTATTGAGAAGCAATTGAATCTTATAGTAATACTTGGTATAATTTTAATGTATATTTCCATGGATGATTATGTAGATTGGGAAAGTTAAAACAGATTGATTTTTCGCGGCTTGTTGTGCAGAAATTAATTAGGTTGGAATGTTATGGATTCAATGTTTGTGGATGGGAACAGAGTGAGCCATTTTTTCCCTTTTCAGAAAAAGGAAAATGAAGATGAAGATGCTTACCAAATGATACCGGGGGAGGATATGAAAGATTATGTCAGAAGGAAAAAGAAAAATTTCATATAAAGAGGATTTGGAATTTAGTTATGGAAAGTTAACAATTGAACGGCAGCTTCAGATGTATGAGCGGCATCCCGATAAAAATGTGCGAAGTGCAACTCTCTGGCACGCGTGGCACCAAAATAAAAGCTGGTTAATACGTTTGCTGGAATTGACATTGGCATCTTTTCCTTCTTATAGCAGGCATGATGCTTCACATGCAGAAGCAGTGCTGCATAATATTGAACGCATTTTAGGGGAGGAGCGAATTGCAGAACTCGATGTGACCGATTGCTTTGCAATTTTGCATACGGTCTACGTTCATGATATTGGCATGGCAATATTGGCCGCGGACAGGGAAAAGATTGTAAGAAGCGATGAGTTTATCGAGATGCTCGATATGCTGACAGAAGGCGTGGATAAAGATTTAAAGAAAGCGGCGTTTCAATTAAAGAAGAATATTTATTATGAAGTATCTAATGAAAAAATAGATTATGAGGGGATGGAATATCATGACAAGAAGAAGTTTTTATATCAGGAAAAACTGAAAACATATTATGCAGTGGTACAGCTTTTGATGGAGTATCAGAGAAAGCGGCATGGAGAGAAAGCTGCCAGCAGTATTAAAGATTGGCTTTTAGATGGAGATAAACTGCGTTCCGAGTTTTCAATGTCCGGTATTCCGATGCGAATTTTCTTTCGGATTGCCGATTGCGCCAGTCTACATACAGACTGGGATTTCGGTCATATCATGGAGCTGCCGGCAGAAGAAAACGGCTATGAAAATGATATGCTTCATCCCAGATTCGTTGCGGTACTCTTACAGTTAGGGGATGCGTTGGATATTGATAACGACCGTTTTCATCCCTTTGCCGAGGCGTTTTTGGGGCAATTGCCGATGCAGTCGCAGGCACATTATGATAAACATCTGGCTATCCGTACCTTAAAAATCACCCCGGAAGAAATCCAGATCGAGGCGGACTGTAAGACGCGTGAGGCCATGCGTCTGATTAAGAATGAGTGCGACGGGATAGAAAATCTTTTAAAGGCAGCAAGTTATCATTGGTCCAGCATCGCACCGAGAGGGTTCGGCGGCGCCTTGCCTGCGTTTCATACCCCCAAGCTGCTGTTAGACGGAACAGAAATACCGTTAGACTTAGTTATGGCGCACTTTAGAATATCACAGCAAAAAGCATTTTCCCTTTTACGCAGTGTGAGTATCTATTCAGGATATTTCCCGTTTGTTCGCGAGCTGCTGCAGAATGCAATTGATTCTACGAAATTGCAATGTTATGAGGATTATAAGACCAGTCCCAAGCTGCGGTTTGCAGAAAAGCAAGATAAGATTACGTTACCGTCTATTGTTAATATTTCACACATTATCAATCCCATCCAATATCCGATCGAAATTTCCATTCAATGTTGCAAATTATCGGAATTTGATGAATTTGAAGTGATAGATATTGAAGATATCCCCAGGGAAGAGAGTGAAACGGAAAAATATGGAATCCTTTTTTCGATCAGGGATTATGGTACCGGTATTGATTCTAATTCTTTGCGAACAATTTCATCAGGTGGAACAAGCTATAAAAGCAGAAAAAAGCAACTGCGTGAAATGCCGGATTGGCTGAGGCCTACTGGAGAATTTGGCATCGGACTGCAGTCGGTTTTTCTGGTAAGCGATAGATTTTATTGTGATACTTATGCAAGGAATGGCGAGCGCTATCGCATAGAATTTCTCACCGTGGCAAATGGGGAGAAAGGCTATATTAATATTGAGCCTAAGGATCCGCAGAAAGAACCGATGGCGTTTGGTACACAGTTTGAGGTGTTTATCGGCCATGACAGGAAAAGAGCGTTTAATGAGTGTATGGATGCCTGGATCGGATTTGATCCGTTTGCGGATGAGTATGATGAAAAGAGAATCATGCGGGATATTATTGCACTTGCAGTACAAATACTATTAGATATCGACGGGCAGTTAGAAGATTTATTATTTCCGGTTTATGCACATGTGGGATTTGATCTGGGAGAAAAGCAAAGACAGCAAATGCAAAGTAAATTATCAAAAATTGTATTTGATGACATAAAAATTGGCGGATATTATAATGAGGAAAACCTGAAACAGAATGTTTGCTGGATGTACCGGAATCATGAAAAAAGCAATTCGGATAAAAATGTAGTCTCTTTCGATATAGAAAACGGCGTCTGCATGGTAGATTTGTGGAATATGCGGGTGAATATCTGTCTGGAAGATATAGCGGTCAATGCCTGTATCGGTGTCGATTATTTGGTGCAGGAAGGTCTGCAGATGATGAAATCGCCATGTAGATTATATTATAAAGGGATTTTGATCGAAACGCGTTATATAGAAAAAAGCGGCAATCTTTTGGAATATATTGATATTCAAGGAGGAAGAAGAGGAAGAAAGCTCATTCAGCTTAATCGAAACAGTCTTACGAAAGAAGGGGAGGAATATGTGGATACGATCATCGTTCCCAAGATTTATGCCAGTTTGCTGAAGGTGTTAGAGATGCTTGCGAGACAAAAGTTTGCTGGCGATCAGGAAGATCAGGTACTAGAGATGGCGGAAAAAATTCAATATAATATACGAAAAGCGCTGGCGACGGAGCAGATTGTTTGGCAGCGCCAATTGGTAGGGGTCAGCCTATACTATCATTTTTATATGTGCAATCACGAGAAGAAGAATAGCTCCTATTTTTCTGTAAAGGCACAGAATGAGAAGAAACAATGGAATAGGGCAATTAAATGTGTTGGGCGGGAAGTGAAAAGCAGCGTTATACGAAACGCGCAGGAAATTAGAGGAAACGTTGAAGCGATAGAATTATATGCCAGTTTAAGGAACCGTGAGTTTCGAGTATTAGATGTAGTCAATATCAGTATTGCGGATTTTTATGACAGGGATAATAAGTTTGCGGTTGTTTCTAGGAGAAGGGATAAAGGGGATAAATGGATCAACAGCCTGATCTGGTTGAGGGGTGCCAAAGAAGAAATTGTTGATGAGGACGGGGTAAAAATGCTCGAACCGAAGATAACAGAGGCACTGGGAGAATCATTCTCAGAACATATGCCGTGGGAAGAGAAGGTACAGAATTTGGAGAACTGGGCGGATTTTATCTTGGAGAATATTGGCACTATCATTGAGCGCCAGTCGGTACAGCAGAGCGATTTTGTGCTGGAATTGCTGCAGTCCGTATCGATTCAGGCTTGTTTTGCTGCAGCAACAGACAACCTCAAAGTGCACATTTTAACCGGCCAGTCATCAGGCGGGGTGTTTTACAATAGTAATTCCAAGTACAATCTTCTCAAAAAAATGTTTGAGAGAAACAGCCATACACACGCAAAAAGATTTGCCGGAAATGTATGGATGGGATATGAGCCTTTGAGCGTGGATTGTATACAGGAGGACGTCTGTAATATCAAAGAAAGCTATATTGACCAAAATCAGGATTTTATGTTAATGCCCTGCAGTGGTGACGCGGTTGCAGAACTCGTACAATTTGCGGAAGGAAATATAGAAAATAAGGGAAATGAAAAATATAATTATATGAAAAGTAGCTTGATATATATTGCACATTGGTTAGATGCTTGTCTGAAGTTTGAAATTGACGGGGCAGAACATAACGAATTGTTTGAAATGCAGTATAGTGAATATTGTAAAAGAGAGCAGAGGGCGATACGAAAACTAGATTTTATAAGATATATAGAAAATGGATATTCGTATCTGCTGAGAATGAAATTTGATGAAAAACAGGACGAATATAAAGAGACTGTCAAAACAGAAATGAATCAATTACCTTCAAGAGAATCCATAGAACAGATGACGAAAGAGTCTATTTGGGATACAGTGAAAAAGTATCTGTTTACTCGGGCAGAAATAAAAGAGTTACGTGAGAAAATCATGTCTGGTATATTGACAAATACACCGCACTTTATGAAAAGCGAATGGTATGTAGATGATGAGGAAAACAGGGCATTGCATGAGTGCTTGGAGGAATTAATCAGGTATTGTTATCGGTGGAAATACTTGTGGGACTATTTTGAACAATTGTATCTGGAGCAAAACATACTAAGCATTAAGCAGCGTTTTTGGAGTCATTCCAGGGAACGGCAGAACATGGTCAGGTGGACGGCCGGTCAGATACAGAGAAGCCCGGAGGTTGTTGAGGAATACTATGATAATATTTGGAATGAATTCGAAAATGTGATAGCATACCATAGAAAAAGTGCATTATTCCAGTCATATCGGTATGAATTTTTGGAATTGCTGAATAGTTAGAAAGAGAGGCAGACATGGAACCGTTTGAATTGAGAGAATTTCAGGATTTGACTTTGAGGGAAGCGGTAGAGGGCATGGCAGATCTCTATTTGAAAGTTGCCAAGGCAGCAGAAAGACTGGTAGAGGAGAGCTATGCAGGGGCAGGCGATTTTAAAGCAGGCGACGAAAAGGCAGCAGATTGTAGATACGAATTCCCAATTGATATCGAACAGATTGCGAGATATCTGGAAATGACGATTGAGAAAAAAAGCTTGAACAGAGAAGAATCTAGAAGTTTTAGCCGGATTCTTGGTATTATAACCTCACAAAACGGGAGGGCAGTGGTTGTGGTTGATAATGAGGTCAGTTACAAGATGCAGCGGTATACGATTGCAAATGCAGTCGGGCGTTTTTTATTGAGTCAAACAGAAACCTCGTTAAAGTGCAGCTATGCGATTCCATTAGTACCGCAAAGCCTGGAAGAAATAGCGGCCGACGTAATCGCATTGTTTCTGCTGCTGCCGATGAAAGCGTTTAAAGACGAATTCTTACATTATTTGGAGGGTTGTGGGGATTGGCCTTTGGACGTAGATGCATGGATGGTATATTTGGGTGATAAAAGTCAAATACCGCAATTCAATCTCGCCATTGGTTATCAGCAGATGAAACAGGTATTGTGTTATCAAAGACAGGAGGATTTTAAAAATAGTGGATTTGATATAAGCAAAATATTTGATGACCCTTATGATATCATTTATGCTTAAGCATATTGGAGGAGAACATGAGCGAATGGAAAGAGGTTCAAAAGCTTTTTGTTGATGAGAATACCAGCGCGGTAGAAATATGCCGCATAAGAACCGAGTATGCCATGGAATGGTATATCCGTAAGGCTGTTTGGAATAAGTACTTTTTTTACATATTAACAGGCATTAGTATGGTATGTCCTATGCTGAGCGCTGTTGCCGCGGTGGTATGTGAAGGGAAACTGGCGGCAGTAATTTTAGCTTCTGTCACTGC
The DNA here is from genome assembly GCA_910584215.1 of uncultured Roseburia sp. GTDB lineage: Bacteria > Bacillota > Clostridia > Lachnospirales > Lachnospiraceae > Roseburia. Next base: position 70,507 of record CAJTYI010000001.1, read on the forward strand.
GTTAGCAACGTCAATTGTGGGAATGACCAGGTCTCAAACGAAATGGAATCATTATCGAACGGCTGCGGAGTTTCTAAAGTCCGAGTATATGCTGTTTCAGGCAAGGGTAGAACCATATCATAGTGATGCGCGCGCGGCTGTTTATATGAAAACGATAGAACAATTTATGAGAGGTATTCATGTTAGATGGGAAAAAGGATTTCAGAACAAGGATGATAAGGATGATAATATTGAGCCAGAAAGAGTAAAATGAAATATTATCTATATTCTCCATTTGAAATAGAGGGGTCGAGGCAGGCCGTTGGCGTTACCCAGCGTAAAAAGTCCTCCTATGAAAGCCCTCCTATGTTACAGTGATATTGGTTTCGCAGACCCTATCAAAACAAAGGAGGGCAATCATAAATTCCCTATCGACAATTGCTTTCATTTCCCGCACAGCCGTGTTTTTTCTCTCCGCAGTGATGTTCCCCACAGGCGTGTTCGTGGCCGTGATGGTTACAGTGGACATCTGGATTATAACCCAGGTTTCCAGCCAGATAGGCATCTACCGCTTCATCTGCCGACCCGGTAACGCCGCCGTATAAGCGAATTCCCGCGTCGGAAAGCGCGGCCTTGGCGCCTCCGCCGATGCCGCCGCAGATCAGTATTTCGACGCCTGCCTGTGACAGAAAACCGGATAACGCGCCGTGTCCTTTGCCGTCGGTATCGACAATCTGTGTATCTACAATCTTTTCATCTTCCACGTCGTAGAGTTTAAATGACGCCGTATGTCCAAAATGCTGAAAAACTGTTCCGTTTTCATAAGTTACTGCTATTCTCATTTGACCTGTTTCCTTTCTGTGCATACTCGTTTTCGTATGATCTTTGACTTTGCCGGCGAATATTTCTGCCCTTTTGCATTTGCGATTACAGCAGGAGAGCGCCATTCCGTCACACAACTGATAGTGGCCGCCCGTAATAGACAGCTTTTTCCCATTGACAACGCTGTCCGCAAGCTTATAACGGGCAGTTTCATAGATTTCTGTCACCGTCGTTCGAGAAATCCCCATCTGGCCTGCACACTGTTCATGGGTGTATTTTTCCAGATCAATCAGGCGTATTGCCTCATATTCATCCAGCGTCATGATTACTTCTTTCCCAGATGGTAATCCGTCCGGTCCAAAGCTGTCATATTCCGGTTCTGTGCATATTTTTCTGCATCTGGTTGGCCGTGCCATCGGTTTCCTCCTGCCTGTTGTTTCCGCCATATGTCGATAATTATTATAGTGCATCCTAAGTGCAAAATCAAGTAACTATTTTAGCGCGAATGGAATCATTGTGCTCGAAATAACGAGAGCGCAGGAATCGTACATAAAGAGTCCTGGGAACCGTTAAATAAGCGGTTTCCAGGACTTTTCTTTTATAAAATCCCATGTTGCCCTGCCTCTTGCCGCCGGTCGAAAGCCGTTACCGGAAATTCATCACCCAACGGCTTTCCGACGGGTAATAGATCAGAAAGACCCGCACACGCCTGCCATGAAACGCCAGTGTGCAGTCATATTCTATGGACGGTATGCCGGCATACCGTTTCTTTTCCTGCGCATGTACCGTGATATCGCGGATTGTCTGGATTTCTCCGTTTTCGTCCTCTAATTTGAGCATGAGGGGCATAATCTTTCCCGTGCTGGTAAACCAGCACTCACAGGCGATCTTTTGCTGTGTCCCCCTGACGCTGCCCGCATCCGCCCTGACAGAACCTGTACCGATTCCAAATGCCACTGCCGTATCCTCCTCTCTGCGTGATGTTACCAAAAATTTCAAACATATGTTCGGTTTCTTGCAGTGAATTGTAGCAAATGCATCTTCTTATTTCAAGCGGTAATTTTTGGATGAAAACAAGCTTGATGGCGCATCATCCGTCCGTTTTTCTTAAAACAGGCTTAGCTGCTCATAATCTGTCTTTTGCTCCAGCAGGCAGGGAATTTTGTGCAAAAGCTGCCTTACCGATGCGGAATCGGATATCCATGTCAGGATTTCTTCGCGCTCCAGTATCAGCGGCATACGGTCGTGCACGGGCTGCATGGAAGCGTTTGCGCGGGTGGTGAGAATCACAAAATGTTCCCCGTCCGGATACTGCTTGCACAGTCCTGCTAGGAAGAGAGCGGAGTCTTCTTTTCTGCGAAAAGTACTTTTTTCTTTTCTGCAATTCCATTCATAAAACCATGCCGCCGGAATGACGATACGCCTGTGGCGTACACTGTCCCGGAACATCGGCCTGTCTAGGACAGACTCACATCTGGCATTAAAAACCAGCCGCCGGTTCTGCGGCGGAGAAGATTCCTGCGGCATGGGAAATCCCCAATGCTGCCATTTGCAGCTGATATGGCGCTCATTTCCCATCAGAATCGGCGCGTCTTTGCCGGGAAAAATATCGCCGGCGGTGATCTTGTCTATGGATGCAGCCGATGCAGCCGCTAGGTGTCCGTCGATCTGACGGATAAGTTTTTCGATTTCATTCGCTGTCTCATCATTCACATGATATCTGCCGCACATATCGCCCTCCCGCATCCTTTTTCTTTTAAATCCTAAAACTGCCTGCAAGAAGCGAAAGCAGCTAGTAAAAAACGCCGTTCCTGCGTTTATGATAACATGATAACTGCGCCGTAACAAACGCCGTTTCTGCGCTCATTTTACCATACATTCTGCCCGTTTGAAAGCGTCGTCATACATGAGGGCCGCACAGTCTTTTTTCCTAATATATATGTTTCACATTTTGCCGCAAAAAAGCCGGCCGCACCGCAAATACAAAAATGCCATGAAAAACGGTATGGGGGTGAAATGTAAAAACTCATAGTTGCCGTGAGAATGGAATTATACTAAAATAGAACATATCAAAACAGAGGGAGCGTGCGGCGATGATCATCGAAAAAGATAATTACTATATTTTGCACACCAAAAATACGACCTACTGCTTTCGTGTATTGGATACCGGGCATTTGGAGCATCTGTATTATGGAAGAAAAATCACGGTTGACATGGAGGAGGCCGACAATTGGGCCCAAAGCGGTATGGAGGCGTTTGCGGAGCGGCATACGCACATTCCGGGCAATACCAATACTTATGACAGAGAGCATGAACATTTTACGCTCGAGGATATGCGTCTGGAGATGTCTTCCTACGGCAAAGGCGATATCCGCGAGCCTTTTGTGGAGCTGGTGCAGGCGGACGGCAGTGCAACTTGTGATTTTTTATTTGAGGGGGCAAAGATTTCCAGGGGCAAGGAGCCGTACCAGACGCTGCCGGGTTCCTATGATGACAGCGGAGAGGCGGCGCATTTGACGGTCACGCTTTTGGACAGGCAGTATGGTCTTGCGCTGGAGCTCCACTATTATGTCTATGAGGACTGCGATGTGATCGCGCGAAGCAGCAAGTTAAGAAACGACAGCGGCAGTACTGTCACCGTCAAGCGTCTGCTCAGCACACAGATTGATTTTGCCACTTCGGAATATATATTTACTACGTTTAGCGGCACCTGGGGCAGAGAGATGCACCGCACAGATCTTTTGGTGCAGGCGGGAAAGTATGTCAATGCGTCCTACACCGGCACTTCCTCAAGCCGCGCCAATCCATTTGTGATGCTGTCAAAATGCGGCGCCACAGAGGATGCCGGGGATTGCTATGGATGTAATCTGGTCTACAGCGGCAATCACTATGAGGCGGTGGAGGTAAACAGTTATGGAAAGACACGTTTTGTCTCGGGCATCAACCCGCAGGCGTTTGCCTGGCAGTTGCTGCCGGGGGAGGAGTTTGAGGCGCCGGAGGCGGTGATGGCATTTTCGGCGCAGGGATATAACGGCATGAGCCAGTGTATGCACCGTTTCGTGCGCAGGCACATCGTCCGCGGAGAATGGCGGGATAAGGCGCGGCCGGTCATCTTAAACAGCTGGGAGGCAGCCTATTTCGACATCAACGAGCGCAAATTATTGCAGCTTGCCAGGGCGGGCAAAGCGGTGGGAATCGAGCTGTTTGTCATGGATGACGGCTGGTTTGGCGACCGCAGCGATGATACGCGCTCCCTGGGCGACTGGGATGCCAATTTAAGAAAATTGCCGCACGGCCTGTCGGGGCTGTGCGATAAGATCAATAAGCTCGGCCTTGATTTTGGTATCTGGGTGGAGCCGGAGATGATCAATGTAAACAGCAGATTGTACCAAAGACACCCGGACTGGGTGATCGATGTGCCAGACAAGCCGCATGCCGAGGGGAGAAATCAGCGCATCCTCGATCTGACAAAGACGATTGTGCAGGATTACATCATTGCCAAGATGAGCGAAGTATTTTCATCGGCCAATATCGCGTATGTCAAGTGGGATATGAACCGCACATTCAGCGATTACTATTCGAGAGGGCTTGCGCCAGAGCAGCAGGGGGAGGTGGCACACCGATATGTCTTAGGGTTGTACCGCTGCCTGGGCGAGCTTGTGAGGCGGTTTCCAAAGATCTTGTTTGAGGGATGTTCTGCGGGAGGTAACCGCTTTGACCTGGGTATCTTAAGCTATTTTCCGCAGATATGGGCGAGCGATAACACGGACGCGCTCTGTCGGGCAGAGATACAATATGGCTATAGTTACGGGTATCCGATGTCTACCGTCAGCGCCCACGTCTCGGCATCCCCAAATCACCAGACATTTCGTGAGACGGCGCTTGACACCAGATTTAGCGTGGCGGCATTCGGGGCTTTTGGCTATGAATGTGATCTTGGCGCTATGACAAGAGAGGAACTCAAAAAGATCGAGGCGCAGATTGCGCTCTATAAGCAGTGGCGGGATGTACTGCAGCAGGGCAGCTTTTACCGCGGAAGAAGTTTTCGTGACAATACGAACGGCGGCAGTGTGCTGGTGCAGGCGCCGGGCAATCATATGGAGTGGACCTGTGTGTCGCCGGAGGGCGGACAGGCAGTGGGACTTGTGCTGCAAAAACTGACTATGCCAAACACACAGTATGCGTACTATCAGGCAAGAGGGCTTGCGCCTGAGAAAAAGTATCATTTTTACAGTGGTTTGCCGGGCGTGCGTGAGGACTATCAATTGTACGGCGACGCTCTGATGTACGGCGGCGTCTGTCTGACCCAGGGATTCTATGACGGCGATCCGGGCGGGGAGCGCTGTCTGTATCGGGATTTTGATGCCAAGCTGTTTTTTATGGAAGAAGAATAAATGAAATCGAACATGGAAAGGAAAAGAACATGAAAAAGATATTGGAGGTAATCACGGAGGAAGTAAAGCAGGCGTTTGCGGCCTGCGGTTATGATGCACAGTTTGGAAAGGTGACGCTCTCAAACCGTCCTGATCTGTGTGAATATCAGTGCAACGGCGCGATGGCGGCCGCAAAACAATATAAAAAGGCGCCGTTTCTGATTGCGGATGAGGTGGCGGCGAGACTGTCAGAGAACGATATGTTTGCCATGGCAGAGTCCGTCAAACCGGGATTTTTAAATATCAAGCTGAGCGGGGAATTCCTCGCGGATTATGTGGAAAAGATGCAGGCGGATGCGGGCAGATTCGGCTGTGATAAGACAGAGCATCCCAGGACGATCATGCTCGACTACGGCGGGCCGAACGTGGCGAAACCGCTTCACGTTGGCCATCTGCGCTCGGCGATCATCGGCGAGAGTGTAAAGCGCATCGGGCGTTTTGTCGGCCATACGATGATCGGTGATGTGCATCTGGGCGACTGGGGGCTGCAGATGGGGCTTATCATCACGGAGTTAAGGTGCCGCAAACCCGAATTAGTTTATTTTGACGAAGCCTATGAGGGCGAATATCCGGCGGAGGCGCCGTTTACCATCTCAGAGCTGGAAGAGATCTATCCGACGGCCAGCGAAAAGTCAAAAGCCGATGCGGCGTACAAAGAGGCCGCGATGCAGGCGACATTTGAGCTGCAGCACGGCAGACGCGGCTACCAGGCGCTGCTTGCCCACATTTTACATGTGTCGGTAACCGATCTTAAGAAAAACTATCAGAACCTGAACGTGTCGTTTGATCTGTGGAAAGGGGAATCCGACGCGCAGCCGTTCATACCGGATATGGTGGAAAAGATGAAAAAAGACGGATTTGCCTATATCAGTGACGGCGCGCTTGTCGTGGATGTCAGGGAGGAGACCGACACCAAGGAAATACCGCCCTGCATGATCTTAAAATCGGACGGTGCTTCTTTGTACAATACGACTGACCTGGCGACGATTGTCTGGCGCATGAAAGATTATCACCCCGATCAGATTATATATGTGGTCGATAAGCGCCAGGAGCTCTATTTTACGCAAGTATTCCGGTGCGCGAGAAAGACAGGGCTTGTGGACGAGACGACAAAGCTGCAGTTTTTGGGATTTGGCACGATGAACGGCAAAGACGGCAAACCTTTTAAGACGCGCGAGGGCGGCGTGATGCGTTTAGAGCACCTGGTGGCCGGCATCAACGAGGAAATGCTAAAGAAAATCAACGACAATCAAAAAGCAAAAGAAAATCTGGAAATTGGCCCCGAAGAGGCCAAGGAAACCGCTGGTATGGTCGCCCTAGCGGCAATCAAATACGGCGATCTGTCCAACCAGGCGAGCAAAGACTATATCTTTGATATCGACAGATTTACCTCATTTGAGGGAAATACGGGGCCGTATATTTTGTATACCATCGTGCGGATTAAGTCGATTCTCCACAAGTATTACGGAAGCGGTAAGCATACAGACGGCGCCAAGGTTGCCGCGGCCCATTCCGGGAGTGAAAAGAATCTCATGTTGGAATTGGTTAAGTTTAACGCTGTGGTCGAAAATGCTTTTGAGGAGACGGCGCCCCACAAAATCTGCTCCTATATCTATAATCTTGCAGACGTTTTCAACAGCTTTTACCATGAGACCAAGATTATGTCGGAGGAGAATGAGGCAGTGCAGCAGTCATATATCAGAGTGCTTGAGCTGACAAAGGACATATTGGAGACCTGTATTGACATGCTGGGATTTCGCGCCCCGGAACGCATGTAGTGTGAGAAGAACTTCTAGAGTTCATGTAGGTTAGTATGAAACAGGGAGGATGCTATGGTACAGACGGTGAGTATGCCGCTTTCCCTGCGGGATATCAGGGTGACGGATTCTTTTTGGAAAAGAGAGATGGAGCTGGTGCGGACAAGGGTAATCCCCTATCAGTGGGAGGCGCTAAACGACAGGGTGCCGGGCGCCGCGCCAAGCTTTTGTATGCGCAATTACAGGCTCGCCGGGGCGCTCACGAAAGCCAGGAGAGAGGGCAGAGAGGACGGGCGGAAGCGGTATCCCGTTGATATCTTTGAGACACTGCCAAAGGACATGGAACACATGGAGGACCGCTTTTACGGTTTTCTCTTTCAGGACAGCGATTTCGCCAAGTGGGTGGAGGCGGCGGCGTATGCCCTGACGCAGCATCCCGACGAGGAGCTTGAGCGGCTGGCGGACGGGGCGATTGACGTCGTGTGCGCCGCCCAGCAGGAGAGCGGCTATCTCGATACATTTTATATTATCAATGATATGTCAAAGATTTTTACCAATCTTAGGGACAACCATGAACTCTATTGCTTCGGACATCTGACCGAGGCTGCGGTGGCGTATTATCAGGCGACCGGCAAGGATAAACTGCTAAACGCTGCCAGGCGATATGCCGATTTTATTATTTCGCTGTTCGGGGACGGGGAGGGAAAGAAGAAGGGCTACCCGGGACATGAAATCGCGGAGATGGCGCTGGTGCGCCTGTACGAAGCGACCGGCGAGAAAAAGTATCTCGATCTGTGCGGTTTTTTCCTGGAGCAAAGAGGGGTGAGGCCGTACTATTTTGACGGTGAGCATCCCGAAGCGGTAGAACCGGGCAAGGAAGAGGAGCTGCGCTATCAGTATCATCAGGCGCATTTGCCTGTAAGGCTTCAAAAAGAGGCGGTCGGACATGCCGTGCGCGCGGTCTATCTCTATTCCGGTATGGCGGATATGGCGAGGCTTGCGGGCGATGCGGGGCTTTTTGCGGCCGTCCGGAGCCTGTGGAATGACATAACGGAGCGCAAGATGTACATAACGGGCGGTATCGGGGCGACGCACCTTGGGGAAGCGTTTTCTTTTGCATATGACCTGCCCAACGATACTGCCTACGCCGAGACCTGTGCGTCGATCGGCCTGATCTTTTTTGCCCGAAGAATGTTGCAGATGGAAGCGGACAGCCGCTATGCGGATGTAATGGAGCGCGCGCTCTACAACGTCGTGCTTGGCGGCATGGCGCTGGACGGCGAGAGCTTTTTTTATGTCAATCCCCTAAAAGTCCTGCCAAGGGCGTGCCGGGAGGATGCGCGCAAGTCTCATGTCAAGCCGGTGCGCCAGAAATGGTTTGGCTGTGCCTGCTGCCCGCCGAATATCGCGCGGCTTTTAAGTTCGCTTGCCTCGTACGCCTACGGCGTCGGGGAAGGAGCGTTATTTGTCCATCTGTATCTGGGCGGAGAGATCAATTTTCATGTGGGCGAAAAGCAGATCACATTTACGGTCACATCAAAGATGCCGTGGAGCGGCGCCGTATCCATTGGGGCAGAGACCGTGGAGCCGACAGATGCCGTGCTCGCGCTGCGCATACCGGACTGGTGCGGCAGTTATGCCATAAACGGCAGAGAGAATCATCAGAGAGCCGGAGAGGCCGACACGGGTACTTTTGACGCGGCATCTGCCCTGGTAAAAGACGGCTATCTTTATCTGAGGAAAACGTGGCGGTCGGGAGATAAGCTGGAGATTCATTTTTCGATGCCGGTGCGTCTGATACAGGCCAACGGGCAGGTGGAGGAGGATGAGGGGTGTGTCGCAGTCACCAGAGGTCCTCTCGTATACTGTATGGAGGAGGCGGACAACGGGCGCGGCCTTGCCGGATTGTCGCTCGATGCAGCGGAAGAGGCGGCGTTAAAAGAGGCGGTGGTCTGCCGGGCAGGAGGCATTGATCATGTCGTCGCCCAGATTACGATGAACGGCAGACGGCGGATAGAACCTGCGGGTGCAAACGGACTGTACCGTACCTTTGCACCACCGGTCTACGAGGAGACGACACTCACTTTTGTGCCGTACTATACATGGGCAAACCGCGGCGAGGGAGAAATGCAAATCTGGACGCGGTATTATATGGCATAATGGATTTTTGGGGAAGTGTTGGTACAGCTTTGGAGCACAAGAATAATTTGCAATTATAGGAACATAGTGTTATAATTTATTAGATATGGAAAAAGGGATTTTGCCTTGATAGAACGCAGCGGCAAAAGGGGCGATGAGCAAGAACGAGGATTTCCCAAAAAAGGGAGGAGCTGCCGTATTGGAACGTTATCATTATAGAGAAGAGATATTTTTTGTAGATCACAGTGACAGTGAATTTTTGGAAGAAAATAATAATAAAGTGATTGAATTGCTGAACAACAACAGCGCTGTCGGCGTGGTGGGAGGTTTTTACGATGAGGGCTACCCGCTTTATTTTATCAGTCAGTTTGCGCTAAAGAGTCTGGGCTATACGTTTGATGAGTTTATGCAGATAACGGAAGGCAAGTTTATCGAGGCTGTCTGCCCGGAGGACCGGAATTTTTATTGTGCAGGGATGGGCGAGGAAGGCGAGAGTGTGCGTGAATACCGCATGCAGCATAAAAACGGGGAAAATATTTGGATTGGAGAGGTGCGGATGGAGTCTGTCGCGGCGGACGGGAGGAGGCTCTGGCTCAGTTCCATCCGGGTGGTACATAATGAACATCTTGCGAGGCGCGAGTTTATCTCGACGATATCCCACGATATACGGACGCCGCTCAACGCCATTATCGGTATGGCCAAGCTGGCGATTATCAACACCCATTCACCAGAGCGTCAGCAGGAGTATTTGAATCATGTCATCAAGTCCGGTTATCATCTGCTCAATCAGATCGGCCAGGTGCTTGATATGAACAGTATCGAGACAGGCGTCATGCATCTCGAGGACAAACCGTTTCACTTAAAGCGCTTTGTGGGTGAGATCGAGAAGATGTTTTTGCAGGAACTGACGAGCAGAAAACAGCGCCTTAAGGTTCGCTATGAGAACGTTGTACATGAAAATCTGCTGGGAGACAAAATGAACCTGCAGAAAGTATTTATCAATCTGTTGGCAAATGCGTCTAAGTATTCGGCGGACGGGCAGGAGATTGAGCTGGTGATTATTGAGTCACCGCTGCAGCAGGAAGAATACGCCAGTTTTGAGATTCGCTTTATTGACCACGGAGTCGGCATCGCGCGCAATATGGTAGAGCATATCTTTGAGCCGTTTGAGCGGATTGAGGACAGCAGGACTACCGGCGATATTCCGCATATCGGTCTGGGGCTTGCGCTCACGAGAAAGATCGTTTCGATGATGGGCGGCAAGTTAAGCGTTAAGAGCAGGCTGCACGAGGGTTCCTGCTTTATGTTAGTACAGAAGTTTAAGATACAGGAGGATAACCACACGCAGGGAAAGGTGCTGGCTGTAGACGATCTTACAGGCATGCGCGTTTTAGTGGTGGAGGATAATGAGTTAAACCAGGAGATCATGGCGGAACTGCTCGGCATAGAAAATGTGGAGACGGAGATCGCAGCCAACGGCCTGATGGCCGTGCAGATGTTTCAAGGACATGAGAAAGGCTATTATGATGCGGTTCTCATGGATATTCATATGCCGGTGATGGACGGGTATGATGCGGCCAACCTGATACGCTCTACGGTGGATTTGGGCGGGGAAGATATTCCGATTATTGCCGTCACGACAGACGCGATGCCCGAAGATGTGGAGCAGGAGCTCCGCTATGGTATGAACGGCCATATGTCAAAGCCGATTAATTTTGAAGAATTAAAGGCGATCCTGTCCTTTTGGAAAAATAAAAGATACTCGTAGTTACGACAATCACTTGCAAATTTCTTCTACATTTATTATAATATAACTTGTTATGTGTACACAAAAGGACAGTATAATAAACTACATTTATTCATATTTCATAGTGTAACATCAATATATTGGGGGTAAGTTGAACAATCAGTTTGGTATCTGATTTGATCAACCGGCAGTTTGAGTCAGAGCCTCAAATATGCCCTGATTGCAGATGAGAAATCGCATGTGCAGATTCCTCGTCGCGTTGTCATCGCAGCAAGCTGCTCTGACATGGAGGGACAAAATGGAAGAAAGCTTAAAGCAAGAATTAATCGGTTATGGGATTGACCTGGAGATGGCGATCTATCGTTTCCTGGGAAATGAGGCCATGTATGAGGAATTTCTGCGCGATTTTATGGAAGATGAGAATTATTTTGGACTCTTGGAGGCGGTACCGCAGAAAGAGTACGAAAAAGCTTTTCGCCATGCCCACACGTTAAAAGGCGTTGCGGCAAATCTTGGCATAGACAGTGTGCAGGATGACGCTGAACAGATTACGGAAGCACTGCGGGGTAAAAAACCGGAGGAAGTAGACGGCGCTGCTTTAGACGATTGGTTAAGGAGATTAGAGCAACATTATGCTGGTCTGCGGGAAATTTTGGAAAAGTACGCAGTGTAGAAAAGTGACGAAGCAGAGACGTTTGGTTGCTTTTCTTTTTGTTCAATGATTATAGATTCGATCACACGAGACAGAAAGAGGACACAGATGGAATGGAAAAGATTGTATAGGTATTTGGATGAAGACGCGCTGGAGATGGTGTTTATATTCGATGAGAGCGGTAAGATTACTTATGCAAACAGGACGGCGAAGCAGTTGCTGGAGTACGGCGACGAGCTCCCGGGAAAGTACATATACCACATTTTCCACAATGTATTTGCGCAGACGGACCAGGGATTTTCCACAGAGTTTCAGATTGACGGCAGCGTGCAGGATATCATGGCTTACCGCAAAAATTTGACCTGTTTTCCGGCGAGCGCAAAGATCATCAAAACGGAGGATTCGCCGATTTGCTACCTGTGCATGGCAAATGATGTCTCCAAACAGAATTTTTTGGAGAAGCAGGTCAACCAGGTGGAGCATGAGGCGGAGGATGCCATGAAAGTCAAAAATGAGTTCGTGGCAAACGTTACGCATGAGCTGCGCACCCCAGTCAACGGGATTCTCGGAAATACCAAGGAGCTGCTAGAGAGGGAGCAGTCGGAGGATAAGTTGAAAATACTGCGGCTGATTGAGCGCGGCTGCCGTGATATGAATTCCATTATCAACAATATATTGGATTTCTCGAAGCTGGAAGCCGGGAAGTTCACGCTGGAACTGCGGAAGTTTGAGTTCCGCACTATGATCGATTATGTAAAAGCAAACCACAGCAATAAGATCACCGAAAAAGGATTAGAGTTTTTTGTAACGATATCGCCGGAGGTACCCCAGTTTATGATCGGCGATGAACTGCGCATCGTACAGGTCCTAAACAATCTGCTCTCCAATGCCACGAAGTTTACGGCGGTCGGGAAGATTGTATTGGAGATTGTAAAAACGGCGCAGGTGGGCAACCGGGCGGAATTGTTTTTCCTGGTGATCGATACCGGTATCGGCATTGACAAATCCCAACAGGATAAGCTTTTTAAAAGTTTTTCCCAGGTCGACGCTTCGATTTCCAGAAAGTACGGCGGTACGGGTCTGGGTTTAAATATATCCAAGCAGCTGGTAGAGCTGATGGGGGGGTCTATCACTGTGCAGAGCGAGCTGAATAAGGGAACGATGTTTTCGTTTTCGATTTGGCTGGAGCTGCCGGAGGACGAACTGCATGAGCAGACTGCAAACAATGATATTTTTTCTGTGTTTGAGCGCGCAAAGAGCATACAAAATAACGATGAGGGCGCGGATGGCGTTCACCAGTTTGGCTCTGAGAAAAATATAGAAGAGCGCGAAAAGATTATGGCGAAGCTAATCCTTGCCGTTGAGATGGGCAACTGGGAAAAGGCAGAGATGTTTATGGACACGATGAAGCAGTTGACGGAGGAGGCGCCGCGGGAAGTAAAGACCGCGACTTTAAAGCTTCGGATGGCAGTACAAAAGGAAAACTACGACAAGACAGTGGCTGCCTATGAGGCATTGGAAGCGTTGTTTCACACAATAACGGAGGGTGGCATATGAATCAGGACAATATTATGACAGATGTACCACGCATCCTGATCGTGGACGATGTCAAGGCAAACCGTTTTGTACTTAAAAATATAATTGCCGACATGGGTTTTGAGCCCGTGCTGGCGGAAAACGGCGTGCAGGCGTTAAAGCTGCAGCCGGTGTGTAATCCGCAGTTGATCTTGCTCGATATCTCCATGCCGGAGATGGACGGCTATGAGTTTTGCAGTATCATGAAGAATAACCCGGCCACTAGAGATATTCCGATTATTTTTATATCGGCGTTTGACGAGCCGCAGGATATCATCAAGGGATTTAATCTGGGCGGGGAGGACTATATCACAAAGCCGTTTATTCCCGAGGTGGTAAAGGCGCGCGTCGGCGTTCACCTGAAGCTTTCCGAGGCCAACAAGGCCATGATGGAGAATAACCGCAGGCTGCAGGCGTTAATCAGTGAGCAGTTAAAACAGATCGAGCAGGAGAAGAAAAACGTGTTGTATGCGCTCGCACATGTGGCGAGGGAAAACTCCTGCTATGAGGACGGCCATATGGAGCGTCTGAGCTATAACTGCAAAATATTGTCACAGGCAATGCAGCTTTCCCCTTTATATGAACACATTATATCCGATACATATATAGAGACGATCGAGCTGGCGGCGCCTCTTTGTGATGTCGGCAATGTGGCGATTCCGATGGAGATTTTGATGAAAGATGACCAGCTTGACAAAGAAGAGCGGGAGATGATGAAGAAGCATACGCTGATCGGCTCTAAACTGCTCAAAGACATTCGGACTTCTGGCGATTACAATGATTTTATTCAGATGTCTGTGGATGTGGCCTACTATCATCATGAGAACTGGGACGGCAGCGGTTATCCCTGTGGTCTGGCGGGGAATGATATTCCGCTGTCTGCGCAGATTGTGGCGCTTGTGAGCTGTTACTGCGCGCTGACAGAGAAGCGCAATTATCGGGAGGCGTACAGCAGAACGGATGCGCTCGCGGAGCTCGAGCGCGAGGCAGGCATAAAATTTAATCCTGACATATTCAAAATTTACAGCAAAATATCAAGACAGCTGCATTAGCGCGACAAGCGGATCGTATGGAGAATGCATGGGACAGCGTGGGGGCAGCATAAAATTAAGAGGTAAATATGAGGCTATCAGATAATGAATTTCAAAGGATTTACAAATTTTTAAAAGCCAGATACGGCATTGATTTGAGCAGAAAAAAAGAGATTGTCAACGGAAGACTCGGAAATTATATACGCAACGGCGGCTGGAGAAGCTACAGTGATTATATGGATGCCGTGGAGGCGGACAGATCGGAGAAACTGGAAAAAGAACTGGTGAATCTTCTGACGACAAACCACACATACTTTATGAGAGAGTCGGAACATTTTGATTTTTTGCGGAAAGAGGTGCTTCCGTGGCTGAAAGAAAAGGAGGCGCGGAAAAAAGACCTGTGTATCTGGTGCGGCGCTTCCTCGAGCGGGGAGGAGCCGTATACGCTCGCGATGCTGATGAAAGAGTTTTTTGGGCTGGAACACAAGGATTGGGATACGAAAATTCTTGCCACTGATATTTCCACCGAGGTATTGCAGCAGGCGATCGCTGGCATTTATACAAAAGAGCAGGTGGCGCCGCTGCCGGCGCAGTGGAAACGGCGTTTTTTCCAGGAGCTTCCGGGTGGAGAACAGTACCAGGTGACTGCAGAGCTGAAAAAAGAAGTGATTTACCGCAAGTTTAATCTGATGGAACCTTTCCCATTTAAGAGAAAAATGCATGTGATATTTATGCGCAATGTGATGATTTATTTTGATGATGTGACGAAAAAACAGTTGATTCAAAAAGTGTACAATGTGCTGGAACCGGGCGGATATCTGTTTTTGGGACAGACGGAGACAATGGACCGAAGCAATGTGCCGTTTCAGTTGATTCAGCCTTCTATATTTAGGAAGTAGGAAAGAAAGCAGGTAGGTATGAAGCAGATAAGAGTATTGGTTGTAGAGGATTCGCTGGTTTTTCGGGAGCTGCTTGTCTCAAATCTGAATAATGACCCGGCGTTAAATGTCGTGGCTGCCGTGCGGGACCCCTATGAGGCAAGGGATGCGATCCTGGCATACGAGCCTGATGTCATGACATTGGACATTGAGCTGCCAAGGATGGGGGGCATCGAATTTTTGCGAAAATTGATGCCGCAGTATCCGCTTCCTGTGGTTATGATCAGCTCGCTCAGCGACAAAGTGTTTGATGCGCTGGCCGCGGGGGCCGTTGATTTTGTCGCCAAACCGAATACGTCGGATCGGGCGCAGATCGAAAACTTTATCAATTCAGAGCTGCCCGTCAAACTAAAGATCGCGTCTACGGCCAAGATTGGCAACATCAAAAAGAGCATACTCACGGCAGAGCGGCCAGGTGACGCCGGAGGTGGAAAGATCGTGGCGATCGGGGCTTCGACGGGTGGAACGGAGGCGATCGCCGAGGTAGTCAAAGAGTTTGGCACCGACATTCCGGGCACCGTCATTGTACAGCATATGCCGGCAGGGTTTACGGAGATGTATGCGAGGAGGCTTAATGACCAGTGCCGCGTCAAAGTAAAAGAAGCGAGAAACGGGGACCGGGTGCACGGCGGGGAAGTTTTGATCGCTCCCGGAGGCGACGCGCAGATGCGGTTGATTAAGGCGAACGGAGTCTATCAGGTAGATATTCGCAAAGGACCAAAAGTAAACGGGCACTGTCCTTCGGTGGATGTGTTGTTTGATTCGGTTGCGAGTGTCGCGGGAGCCAATGCAATTGGAGTGATTTTGACCGGTATGGGCGGCGACGGGGCCAAGGGACTGCTCGCCATGAGGAAAGCGGGCGCTCTGACGATCGGTCAGGATGAATCGACCTGTATCGTGTACGGTATGCCCAAGGTTGCCCATGATATCGGAGCGGTGCAGTATCAGGAAAAACTGCACGATATCGCAAAGAAGGTCTATCATTTATTGGGCAAAGTCAAGTAGTGGTAGTAAGATCAAAAAATAAGATCAACATAATAAGGAGGATTTTGGTATGCGTATTTTATTGGCAGAGGACGATTTTGTCACCAGAAAGTTTATGATGAACTTTTTATCCAAATACGGTGAGTGTGATGTGACCGTGGACGGTATGGAGGCAGTGGATGCATTTATGATGGCGCTGGAGGAGGATGAACCTTACGATCTCGTCTGTCTGGATGTTATGATGCCGGT
This sequence comes from uncultured Roseburia sp., assembly GCA_910584215.1. GTDB lineage: Bacteria > Bacillota > Clostridia > Lachnospirales > Lachnospiraceae > Roseburia. The sequence continues at coordinate 86,813 of CAJTYI010000001.1, forward strand.
GATGGACGGTTATCAGGCGCTGGTCGGCATCCGCAATTTGGAGAAAGAACGCAACGTGCCGGATGACAAGGCGGTGAAAGTGATTATGGCGACCGCGTTAAACGAAGAAAAAAATGTAAAGATGGCATTTGATCTCGGATGTACAATTTATTCTGGAAAGCCGATTGACCAGGAGCGTTTTGACCAGGCGCTGAAAAAACTGGGACTTGCATAAACAGGGCATTTCAGTGTATAATGAAATGACGCATAAGATTGTAGCGAAAGAAGGAGAAAAATATGGCCGAGGAGTTTAATACAGAAGGCATGCTGGACATGTATCTCTTCGAGAATACACAGCTTCTGGAACGTCTGCAGGACATTGTTCTGGAGAAGAAGGATGAGGAGTATTTTGACGAGGACAGCATCAACGAAATTTTCCGTACCATGCATACCATCAAAGGTTCCTCCGGTGTCATGATGTTTGACGAGATCACGGCGATTGCGCATAAGCTGGAGGATGTATTCTACTTTTTGAGAGAGTCGCATCCCCAGAATGTCCCTCATTTGGAGTTGGTGGAACATGTACTGGAAGTTTCCGATTTCATAATGGGTGAGATGGATAAGTTGCAGAACGGTGATGCTGCGGATGGCGACGCCAGTGAGATGTTAAAAAATCTTGACGCCTTTTTGACAAACCTTAAAGGTGGCGGCGGTGGTAAAGACGGAGCGACGACAGGGGGCGCGGCTGCGGAGAATAAGCACGAAGAGCCAAAGCAGTTCTACATAGCGCCGATGGCAACAAATGCCAGTCATTTCTATAAAATATATATTACGTTCTTCCCGGAGACGGAGCTGGCCAATGTACATGCGTACAAGGTGGTCTATTCGTTGAAAGAGGTCGCCGAGGATATGTTGTATCAGCCGGAAGATATTATTTCTGACGAGGACAGCGCCGAGGAGATTATCGAGAATGGCTTTAAGATTCTTCTGCAGGCCCAGATAGGGGAAGAAGAACTTAGAAAAATGATAGGTATCGGTTACGATATCAAGCAAGTGGATATTGTAGAGTGTTCCGCACAGGAGTATCAGCGTGGATTTGACAGCTTCGGCAGTGAGATTCGCATTGATCTCGATTCCAGTGTCGAGGAGATTCAGGAGAAAGCGGTCAACGCGGAGAAGCTTGCAGAGAAAAAGCAGGAGAAGAAGATTGCACCGGGTGATTTTGTTATTCAAAAAGAGCCGGGCAAGTCAAAGAAGCTCGCCAAAGATAAGCCCAAAAAGGCAGAGAAGACAACTTTTATCAGTGTGGATGTCAGCAAAATGGATATGCTGATGGACTTGATCGGAGAGTTGGTTATCTCCGAGTCTGTGGTGTTGCAGAATCCTGATCTCAAAGTACCTGGGTTAAAGCTTGACAATTTCAACAAGGCGGCTGCCCAGATGTCGAAGATCTCCACCGACCTGCAAAATGTTATTATGTCCATGCGAATGGTTCCGCTGACCAACACATTCCAGAAGATGAACCGTATCGTCTTTGATGTCTCCCGCAAGCTGGGCAAAGACATCGAGTTTGAGATGGTGGGAGAGCACACGGAGGTGGATAAGAATATTATCGAGCACATCTCCGATCCGCTGATGCATATGGTCCGCAATGCCGTAGATCACGGTATTGAGACCAAAGAAGAGCGGGAAGCTGCCGGCAAGTCGGATCGCGGAAAAGTAACGTTGGCTGCCAAGACAGAAGGCGGAAAAGTCTGGATCAGTGTGCAGGATAACGGTAAGGGTCTTGACCGCAATAAGATCATGGAGAAGGCGAAAAAACAGGGGATTCTTGACGAGGGAAGGTCGGAGAGTTCTTACACCGACAAGGAAGTATACCAGTTTATCACTTTGCCAGGATTTTCCACGAACGAGAAAGTAACCGAGTATTCCGGGCGAGGCGTCGGCATGGACGTGGTAGTTCAGAATATCCAGTCGATGGGTGGAACCTTAGAGATCGAGAGTATGCCAGGACAGGGCAGTACCATGAACCTGAAGATACCGTTGACGCTTGCCATTATCGACGGTGTCGTGATGGAAGTAGGCGCATCCTCTTTTGTCATGGAGGCAAGTGTGGTAAAAGAATTTGTCAGTGTCACCGACGATATGATGATACACGAGCCGAGCGGCGAGGAGTATGTCATGATTCGAGGAGCCTGCTATCCGGTGCTTCGTCTGGGAGAGTGGTATCACATGAACGGATATCACACCGAGGTTGAGGACGGTATGATGGTGATCGTTGAGATTGACGGAGAAACGATGTGCATGTTTGTCGATCGTCTGGTAGGAAAACAGGAGATTGTTGTGAAGCCGATTCCTTCCTATGTGAAAAAAGTTAAAGGTCTGTCTGGCTGTACGCAGCTAGGTGACGGCAGTATTGCATTGATTTTGGATGCGGCCGGATTGATTAAGTAATGAATATATAGAAAGGAAGATTCTCATGGATGAAGCAAATGTATTAGCGGAAGTGACCGATGTCCTCCAGGAAGGGCGCGACACGCAAAAAGACAAGTACGTTACGTTCAAGTCCGGAAGTGAGCATTTCGCATTAAAGATCGAGTATGTCAGTGAGATCATTGTATATCAGGACATTACGCCCATTCCGGAGAGCGAAGATTTTATCAAGGGACTGATAAATCTGCGCGGCAAGATCATACCAGTTATTGATGTGCGGCTGCGTTTTAACCAGGAGCCGTTTGAATATAACGACAGAACCTGTATCATCGTTATCAACTATAAGTCTACGGTAGTGGGACTGATCGTGGAAAAGATTGCTGAGGTTGTGGAGATTCAAGAATCTAATATCTTGGCCTCCCCCTCGTTGGGCAAGGGAGATAAAACTCAAAACAAATACGTTTATGCCATCGGAAAGGTGGGAGACGCAGTAAAACTTTTACTCGACCCAGATAAGCTGTTAAATGATGAAGAAACATTAGCAATCGAGAAAGCAAGCGACGGGGCCGGTGAGGCAGAGGAAGAAGAATAGGAGGATATAAAATAGAATGAAAGTTAGAACAAAAATGATATTAGGATTCGCAATTCTCGATATTTTAATGATTTTAGCTATCTATATGGGTGCTTCGTCATCAGCTAACATTGCACATTCGCCAGATCCTGTGTCATACGCAAGACATTATAAGATGTTTATGGTTGCCGTGCTGATTGTGTTTATCTGCATCTCAGTAGGAATCTCTGTATATTTGACAAGGCTGATTGCAAAGTCTATGCGCGGATTGACACATGCCGCCGTGGAGATTGCAGAGGGTAAAGTCGATGTGGATATGGGAGACTTTACAAACGATGAATTCGGTGACCTGGCAGCAGAATACCGCAAAGTGGTCGATAATATGCGACACCAGGCGGAGATTATGGGGGAGATTGCAAACGGTAATCTGATGGTCAGTGTTATGGCTAGAAGTGATGCGGATATCACGACCAATGCTTTGAGAAGACTTGTCGAGAAGAATCTCCATGCCCTTTCCAATATCAATGATGCGGCCAATCAGGTGGCCAACAGTTCCTCCCAGGTTGCAAGCGCCAGCGAGTCTTTGGCACAGGGTTCTACGCAGCAGGCGAGTGCGATTGAAGAGATTACGGCATCAATCGAAGATATTGCGCAGAAGACAAAACAAAACGCTACCGAAGCCAATTCGGCAGCTGATCTGGTGTCACAGGCGATCTCCAATGTCAAGATGGGAAATAACCAGATGCAGGATATGATGGTTGCCATGCAGGACATCAACAAGTCATCGGAGAGTATTTCAAAGATTATCAAAGTAATTGACGATATTGCGTTCCAGACGAATATTCTTGCACTCAATGCAGCGGTAGAGGCAGCGAGAGCAGGCGAGGCGGGAAAAGGCTTTGCGGTTGTGGCTGAGGAAGTCAGAAATCTTGCGGCAAAGAGCGCTTCTGCCGCTTCCGAGACGGCGGAACTGATTGAGAATTCTATCGGCAAGGTAGAGTCGGGATCTAAGATTGCGGATGAGACGGCAAAGGCTTTGGAAGAGATCACCAAAGTCGTTACCGAGAGCGAAGCGATCATCAACGGTATTGCGGAGGCATCCAACTATCAGGCGACAGCGGTAGCTCAGATCGATCAGGCGATCGGGCAGGTATCACAGGTAGTACAGACCAACTCTGCAACCAGCGAGGAGTGCGCGGCGGCCAGCGAAGAGTTGTCAAATCAGGCAGGCAGAATGAAAGAACTTCTTTCCGTCTACAATCTTGGCAGTACCAGCTATTCGGTGGGAAGCAGTGTTTCACAGGACATACCCGAATCAACTGTATCCAGAAATGAGCAGGTGATTTCTTTGGGAGACGGTTACGGTAAATATTAAGCGGATTTTGTTAGACTGCTATGTTTGCGATTGGAGCGAACATAGCAGTTTTTTTGGTATATAGCGCACTTTTGTTCATTCAGAAATTGATTTTTTCCGCATGTTATTTTAAAATATGATTAGGTATGTATTGTGGGAGGAATTGTCATGGAGTTTTTAGAATACCAGAGACTGAATCAGGCAAAATTTGAGAAGATTATTCTCTTTATCTATACAGTATACAGTATGGGAATGACAGCGGTGGCGGTCAACAATGGATGGAATACATGGTATGTGCTGGGCATGAATATAGGGGTGATCTTGAGCTGGGTGGTGTACGCCGGACATTACTGGAATTATCGTGTCAGAGCGCTGTTCACTGCGTGTGTGATGCAGCTTACCGTGGTGATGTACATGGTACAGATGCCTAATCTGATGGCCGCTCTGTCAACGTTTATCGCCATGGTGATCTTGCTGGGCCTCTACGGGGTGCCTGAAATTATCTATGTGCCGGCTGTCACATCTACGTTCCTGCTTTTATATCACGGCCATTACCTGGGCAAGTACCATTCGGGTTCGATCAAGGATGACCTGCCTCTGATCTTGCAGATCGCCTCCCTCTATTTTGTGGAATATATGGTGCACAATCTGGTGAAGAAGCAGATGGAGAGTAACGAACAGCTGTTAAAGACGATCGTGGAATTGCAGGAGGCGGAGATCAGCAAGGATGATTTTTTGGCCAATGTCAGCCACGAGATTCGTACACCGATCAACACCATCTGTGGTATGAGCGAGGTGATGCTGCGCGAGAAGTTGCCGGACGACGTCAGGGACAATATTATGCAGGTGCAGACTGCGGGCAGGAACCTGATGGCTGCCGTCGGCGATATTCTCGATTTTTCAGAGCTCCAGTCCGACAAGGTGGAGGTTGTGGAGGAAGTATATAATATCACTTCCACGGTCAATGATGTCATTAATCTGACACTCGCGCGCATGAGCGGGAAGAATATTGAGCTGATTATAGACTGTCAGTCTGATATCCCCTGCGGATTGATCGGCGACGAACAGAAAATTCGCCGTGTGATTATGAATATCGTCAGCAATGCGGTCAAGTTTACGGAAAAAGGCGGTGTGGGAATTTACATCGAGTTCCGGGAGACCGGATATGGCGGTAATTTGTGTATCCGCGTCACGGACACCGGCATCGGCATCAAAGAAGAAACCATGGAAAAGCTCTTCTCGGAATTTGGGCAGGCGGATGCCAGAAGAAACCGCAAGGACGGTGGTCTGGGATTAGGGCTTGCCATCTCGCAGGCCATTGTAAATAAAATGGGCGGGTTTATTACGATTCACAGCGAGCCGGGCAAGGGAAGCCAGATACAGTTTGTCGTTCCGCAGAAGGTGGAGAATGAGGGACCGATTGCGGAAGTCATTTACAGAGAGCAGACCAAAGTGGCGGCCTACATCAATATGGAACAGTTTGAGTTGTTGGAGATTCGCGATGAATATGCCAATAACATGGTACGTATGTTTACACAGCTCGATGTGCCGTTCCACATGTGCCGCAATTTTGCGGAGCTGACGCGCAGAATTGAGCGTGAGAATTTTACACATATTTTTATCAGTATGTTTGAGTACCAGGAGGAAAAAGCGTATTTTGATGACCTTTCGCTGCACACGAAGCTGATTATTATCATCGACAAGCAACAGGAAAGTGAGCTGGATAACCCTCACCTTTTGCGGATTTACAAACCGTTTTATATCATGCCCATCGTGCGTCTCTTAAACGGCGAGCTGCCGCAGACGACCAATATCTCCAACCCTTATCACAAAGACAAGTTTATTGCGCCGGACGCCCATATCCTGGTGGTAGATGATAATATGATGAACATCAAAGTCTTAGAGGGACTGCTTAAGCCTTACCAGATCAGAGTAACCAAGGCGCTCAGCGGTCAGGAGGCATTGTCAAAGATCGATTCGATGGATTATGATTTTGTATTTATGGATCACATGATGCCGGAGATGGACGGGATTGAGGCGCTGCACCGTATTCGCCAAAAGGGAGGAAGCTATTTTGAGAATGTCCCGATTCTTGCGCTGACTGCCAATGCCGTCGCCGGTATGCGGGAGATGTTTATCAGTGAGGGCTTTTATGACTTTGTGGCCAAGCCGGTGGAATCCTCTGTTTTGGAGCGTGTGCTGCGCCGGACGCTGCCGTCCAACAAACTGCTGCCCGTGACTGCGGTGCACGAGCCGCCGGCGCCGGAAGTTACGTCCATGGGGATGGAGGAGCAGATGGACTTTGGAGATCTGGATGTTGCGGCCGGTGTTACATACTGCGGCAATATGGAAAATTATATCGAGGTGCTAAGGATGCACTGTGTCGATGGTGCGGAAAATAAGGCCAAGATAGAAGACTTTTTTGGCAGGAAGGATTGGAAAAATTATACGATTCTTGTGCATGCGCTCAAGAGCTCGATGAAAAGTATTGGTGCGCTGCCGCTCTCGGAGATGGCAAAAGCGCTTGAGATGGCCGGGAAAGAAGACAGGGCAGATTATATCATGGAGAATCATCACCCCATGATCGACGAATATGACCGCATCTTAAAGATGCTGCGCGAAAACCGTCAGATCAATCCCGACGGGGCGGAGGAAGATAACGTGGAAGGTATGCCGGTCTTAAGCGACAGTGACTTTGAAAAGCTGTTGAAAGATTTTGAGGACGCTGTGTTCACGTTAAAGGCGGAAAACGTACAGCGGGTATTGGATGAAATGCAGCAGTACAGTTATCGGCAGCATTCGCTCAAAAAGCTTTTGGAGCCGTTAAACGAGAAAGTGGAGATGTGCGATTTTATGTCCGCATACGAAGCCGTGTGTCATATAGAAGAAAGTCTCAAAGAGCAGTAAAAAGGAGTGTAGAGAACAGTTATGCGAAAAGATTGGTGGCGTCAGTATATATTGGGAAAAGATCTGGAGGCGAAAGAGCAGATTTTTCGTATCATATTGCTTGTGGGCGCGTTAGTATCATGCGCCGTGATCGTGGAGGGACTGCTTACCGACAGTACCGGGAGTGTGACGCTTCCGCTTATAGGCTTGATCCTTGTGATAGCTTCTGCGTTGGTTTTGACGTTTAAGTATCAGAAGATAAGATTTGCAGCCGTCATCATGGGCACATATCTCATCTGCGTCATGTTTCCGCTGGTCTTTTTTATGAGCGGCGGTATCGAGAGCGGCAGTATGGTCTGGCTGGTGATGGGAATCCTATATGCTTTTTTGATGTTTTCCGGGAAATTACTGGTATTTTATGCTGTACTTGCCGCCGTTGAATACATAGTGCTGTACGGCATCGGTTACCATTACCCGCAATATATTATTCCCATGGCGTCTGCCGCCGATGTGTATGTGGATTCCTTGTTTGCCGTGTTGGTGGTCGGATTTTCCGTGGGCGCAATCATGAAGTTTCAGGTTGAGGTGTTTGAAAAAGAGAGACAGAAAGCTCTCGAGCAGCAGAAGAGAGTCGAAGAAGTCAGTCATTACCGGGAGGCGTTTTTTGCCAATATGAGCCATGAGATCCGCACGCCGATTAATACGATCGTCGGCTTAAACGAGTTGATTCTGCGCGATGATATCTCGGAAGAAGTGGCGGAACATGCGGTCAATATTCAAAATGCGAGCAAAATGCTGCTTTCATTGATCAATGATATTCTCGATTTGTCCAAACTGGAAAATAATAAAATGAGTCTCGTGCCGACAAAGTATGAGACCAAGAAGTTATTTTTGGATGTCGTGCACTTGATGCAGGTGCAGGCGCAGAAAAAGAAGCTGGAATTTTATGTGGATATCGACAGTAAGCTGCCAACTGCCCTCTACGGCGATGTTAAACGGATTCGCCAGGTGCTCATCAATCTTTTGACAAACGCCGTCAAATATACCCGCAAAGGTTCGGTTACCTTGGCGGTCGGTGTCGATCAGATCTATCGCGAGACGATTGTGCTGCGCATTTCCGTCACCGATACGGGAATCGGGATAAAAAAGGAAGATCTGGACAATCTCTATGATTCGTTTCAGCGCGTGGATGAGGCGAGAAATGCCAAGGTCGAGGGCAGCGGGCTGGGGCTTTCGATCGTAAAACAGCTGGTGGAGCTTATGAACGGTGAGATCACTGTGGACAGTATCTACACGAAAGGTTCCGTGTTTACGGTGGTGCTGGAACAGAAGATATCGGATGCGGCGCCGATTGGCAATGTGGCATTTTTGGCAAGTTCTTCCGACCATTTCCGAAGTACTTACCATCAGACATTTGAGGCGCCGGAGGCCCGCGTCCTGATTGTGGATGATGACGCGATGAACCTTATGGTAGCTAGCAGGCTGCTGCTGGCGACAAAGCTTCAGATCGACACCGCGCGGGGCGGTAAAGAATGCCTCGGGATGACATTAAATAAATACTATGATATTATCCTGTTGGATTATATGATGCCGGAGATGGATGGCATCGAGACGCTGCGCGCGATTCGCAAACAGGAGAACGGACTCTGCCGGGATACTTCTATTATCGCGCTGACAGCAGCGTCGGAGGTGGAGAGTGAGCAGCGCTATGAGGCGGCAGGGTTTGACGGCTATGTGGCCAAGCCGATTGACGCGATGCTTTTAGAGGCCGAGATTTTGCGCTTTTTGCCGTCGGATGTGGTGGAATACCGCGTCGATGCTGTGGCGGATGACGATATGGAAAATATCCAAATCCTCTCCGGGCATAAGAGAAAGAAGATCTATATTGCGACAGACTGTGTCTGTGACCTGCCCAGGGAGATGGCGGAACAGTTTGATATCAGACTGATCTATCTCTCGATACAGACAGATCAGGGTATCTTTAGGGATACAAAAGAAATCGAGATCAACCATTTGTCCAGATATCTTACGGATTCTTCCTGCACCGCAACTGCGATCGCTGCTTCTGTGGAGGAGTATGAAGCCTTTTTTGCGGAGATGGTTTCGCAGGCCGAGGAGGTCATCTATATTTCACTGGCGCGTCATGTGGGGAATACTTACGATAATGCCATGATGGCGGCCAGAGGGTTTGGCCATGTGCATGTCGTAGACGCGGGGCATATCTCCAGCGGCCAGGGAATCATGGTCTTAAAGGCGGCCCAGATGGAGCGCGACGGAAAGAGTGTGCGCGAGATCTTGCATGAACTCGAGCGTTTGCGCAAGAAGATTGATACCACTTTTTTGCTGCCGTCGGTACAGGTTTTTTATCAGAATGGTTATGCGAAAAAGGGAATCAGAAATATGTTTCACTTTTTGCAGCTTCATCCGGTGCTGCGGATGTACCAGAGCCGTTTCTTTCTCTGCGGTGCAGAATTGGGGAAACTGGAGCGCTCGTGGAAGCGCTACATACAATTGCGTTTGCTCCATAAAAAGAAAATTGACAATTCCATTCTGTATATCACGCATGCCGGCTGCAGTGTCAAACAGCAGGAGCTGATTTTGCGGGAAGTGAATAAACATATCAAGTTTGAACACATAATAATGCAAAAAGCGTCTGTGTCGAGCTGCACGAAATCAGGGCTTAGGACGATCAGCATCGCTTATGTGACCAAATAAATCCAGCGGAAAAATGTGTGATAGGTTGGCGGTAATATAATAAATGATGAGACAAAAAGAGATAGCGTTCCGGTCATTGGAGCAAAATAAGCATACGTTGTCAGAGCTGTTGCTCGAACGGCAGATTTTTCTTGACGCCCCCTGCGGCGGCAAGGGCGTCTGCGGCAGGTGTAAGGTTCGGTTTTTAGAGGGGGCGCCGGAGGCTGTAAAGCGGGAGCAGGAGGTTTTGACGCCTGGGGAGCTGGCGGCGGGGTATCGTCTGGCGTGCCAGACGATACCCTGCCG
>CAJTYI010000002.1 GCA_910584215.1 uncultured Roseburia sp.
CGACACATCGCCTCCATACTGGTACAGATGAAAACTCCTGGCAGAGTTCGCACGCAGCGATTCTGTCGGCAGCTGCACCATAACAATGACAAGGCATAAGGTCACCACTACTGCTAAAATCTTTTTCCATACTTCTTTGCACATATGCACCTCTCCTTAGAGTTCATTCAGGCCGTCCTATCTTTTCGTAGATATCACCTTATCACTTTTATCGGCATATTTAAGCCAGATATTAACGCTGATATTAAAAAAAATGGATTCTTATAGTCTCAACAATATGTGGACAAAAGTTCCCCCACACTCCTTTGAGTATGGGGGAACAAATCACTGATAAAGTTTCCTTTTATCTGTTACTTTTCCTGATGGCGGCTACTTCTTCACCTTATAGTTCTTCTGCCCTTTATTTTTGAACTTATTCTTATAATCCGCCACTTTCTTTTTCGGTACTTTGATCTGAATATTCTTTTTCGTGCCTTTGAGCGCGTTCTTTCCCACTTTCTTTAATTTCGTGCTCTTGATCGTGATCGTCGCAAGCTTCTTGCTATTGCTAAATACCGTCTTGCCAATCGTCGTAAGTGCCGTGCTGTTGATCATTACTTTCGTCAGCTTCTGGCAGTTTGCAAATGCATTGTCTTTGATCGTAATCACGTTCTTGCCGACCGTGATGTTTGTCACTTTCTTGTTGCCCTTGAGTGCATTCTTACCGACCGTCGTTACCTTATAAACAACGCCATTCTTATCCTTGACCGTATCCGGTATTTTGATAGTCTTGCCCGTATTTTTGGTGCCGGTAAACTCTACGGCCGGTGCACTGCCGCTCTTGGTTACCTTATAATTGTTCTTGGATACCGTAAACTTGGCTCCTACCTTCTGCGCCGACGGCGCCTGGCTTGCTCCCGGCTGACTGCTGTCCGCTTGGGAATTTCCTGGCTGGGAGCTTCCTGGTTGGGAGCTTCCTGATTGGGAATTTCCTGGCTGAGAGCTTCCTGTTGCCTGACTCTGAGAACTATTCACGTTCTGGCTTTCGCTGCTGCCCGTTGCCTCTTGTCTCCGCTGCTCCTCGATATCAGCGATCAGCTTATCTACAATTTCCTTGATTGCCGCCTCGTTCTGTTCGTAGGTCTGATCATAGGAAAACTCCAACGCCTCTATAGCCTGAACCGCTTTCGCAATTAAATCTTTTACCGCATCCGAATCGTTATCGGACGCCTGCCCTTTCACGATCTCCAATTGCTCCGTTTTCAGTCCGGCAAATTTTTCTGCCTCTTCTTCACGTTGATAGGAAGAAACGATCTCTTTTGCCGCCGTGAGATTATGCCAGAATCCAATCCAGCTTGCCGCCGTATAATCCGCCTCCGATAACATTTCGGCCTGCTCGACAACGGCTTTCAGATTTCGGATGGTAGCCGCCGCTGGCTCCGTGCTGGCTTCATCCTGTTTCATGTCAGTCTCGGAGACGCGCACATAATCGGCACCGTCCGCTTTCGCCTGCCTGTTGCTCTCTCCTTCCCCACCGCTGACATCGGGTTTGCCCGTTTCAGAATTGCTCTCACTGCTGTTGCCTTCGCCTTCACCGGCGCTGACGTCGGGTTTGCTCGTCTCAGAATTGCTTTCACTGCTGCTCTCGCTATTATGATCTCCAGCGGCCTCGGAATTGCCCTCAACCGCCCCTGGCTTCGCACAATACAATGACGCATCGTCTATCGTACCCCAGCCGCCTTTGGCAGCGGTGACATGCAGTGTAACAGTGAGCTTATCACCGGCAGACGCCGACAGTCCCTCTGCTTTCGCCTGCTGCCATGCCGCCCACCCGGCAAGTGTAGCCGTGCCCGACTTGCTGGCACCTGTAGTTTCATTTTTAATCGTGTACGTTACGGTGTGATCATCGCCGCAGTCACCTCCCTGCAGCCAAATACTTCCCGCATAACTGCCGCTCTCTTTTGCTGTCACTTCCTGCGCCACAGTAAAGTCCATAGCAACCGAACCATTGTAGAAATGAAGCGCCTGCTTCCCGGTTCTCGGATCGTCTGTCAATTTGCTGTCAATCCCTGTGCCGCTGATCGTCCAATTCTCTTTGCCGCTCTCAAAACCATTGTTTACAAGAATATTCTCCGGTAAAATCGTTACCCTATACTTGACGGTGAGCGTCACATCCGCGTCTGTCACAGTTCCCGTATAAATGCGGGCCCCCGTTTCACTGTCAAGCTCAAAATGCTCTTTGTCCCATGAGACCGGAAGCTGTTTTGTCGTACCGTCGTCAAATGTCGCATTCAATTTTTCCGGAAATGCAATCGCAGATACACTCTCCGCCTCTGCCGCCTCCGGCGCCGCTACGGACACCAAAACTGCCGGCTTATCATCCCCCACTGCAGCTCCGGTGTGAAGATACTTAAATACATTCAAAGATGCCAGCGGATTTCCGTTGAAATCAAACAGCGCCTGATTGTCTACCGCCGAGCCGCCAAACCATTTTCCGGCGTCTTCTGCGTCGTACTCACTTGCATAGCTCGACGCCCAGCCGGAGCCGTATTTTTCCCACATCGCCTTGTTGGCTGCAAGAACCTCCGCCGCATTCGCCGCGTTCGCATCATATACCTGTACCGGAATCCACGCTGCCTCCCAATACATCACGCCGATACCGGCTGCTCCTACTTTGTGCACGGCTTCCGCCACACTTCTCACTTCATCCGCCTGTCCCTGTACGGAAAACTCATAGGCCGGATTCTTGTCGTTATTATTATTGCGCACGGTATTGTCATGGCCGTCGCCGTCCTCCAAGGTGAACGCCCAGGAAGTCTCGGCTACCATCACTTTTTTCTTGTAAGTGTCTGCCACATTCTTTAATACAGAAGTCAGATTATCCAGCGTTCCGTGCCAATATGGATACCAGGATGACGCAAACACGTCGTAATCCACATTGTTGTCCGCCAGAGTTTTGGCCTTAGAGGCATAGCTGCCGCTTCGCTCTGGATTCGTAAAGTGAATTGCCACCAGAATATCTTTGTCGTATGCCGCCGCTGCCGCTCTCACCGCACTGCTGCCCGCGCTAAAAAGCTTGCACATATTGGTCCAGTTAGACTCGCCGCAGATGCTGTTGGTCGTCTCATTTCCCACCTGCACCATTCCGACGTCCACACCGGCCTCTAAGAGTTTTGTCAAACTCTCCTTCGTGTAAGTATTAATGGCCGTCACTTTCTGATCTACCGTATACCCGGTCCACGCTTTTGGCACCTGCTGTTTACCCGGGTCTGCCCAGAAATCAGAGTAGTGGAAATCCACCAGCAGTTTCATGCCCGCCTGGGTTGCCAGCTTACCGATTTCCAGCGCCGCATCAATGTCGTTGTTACCGCCGCCGTAACCATTGCCGTCTGCATCAAAAGGATCGTTCCACACACGCACGCGGATATAATTGATGCCAGATGCGCGCAGCAAATCGAAAAATCCCTGACGGTCAAGGACATTGCCCTCCCAATCCTGGAACGTTACGCCGCTGTTGATCAGTGAAATATAGGAAGAAATATCTACACCCTTGATAAAATCCTCGCTCAATCCGTCGATCTTTTCCACACTGATCCCTGTATGTTCCGCAATCTTATCCGCATCTTCTTTTTTAACAAGCTGCCGCATGGAAGCGGATAATCTGTCAGACAGCGCGATAATCTCTCTGTCAGCATCGTTAATGCTATAGATTTCTGTCAAGGTGATATTGTCAAAATAGGCCCAGCCGCTATCTTCCATGTCCAGAGAAATGGTAATCGTCACTGCCGTATCTTCTGTCACGGAAAGCGGATCGGTAGCAGTCACCGGAAACGCGCTTCCCCACTCTCCGACCTGCAGTTCTTTTGCCACGCTGTTCTCTCCGGCAGCCAAAGCGATCGTTCCGGCAAACTTGCCGCCCAATGTCTCGACGGAAACCTTATAATCTCCGGCTTTCACATTGATCTCTCTGCTCACCGTAAGCTTCTGCGCCGCCTCAGACCAGAAATTCCATATGTTGGTATCGTTTCCTGTGGTGGCGTCGGTTTTTCGCTCCGCCGTCGCGTTGACTGTCTCGCTGCTCCATGCTACGGTCCAGCCGTCCGCTTCTGCTTCCATGTCATCCACATAAACGATGCTTTCCATCGTCTCCCGCTGTGCGCCGTATACGGCCGAACCCGCATCACTCAGGACGGTAAATACCATCATCAACGCCATCAGAAACGAAAGAAACCGTTTTGCTCTTTTCCCTCTCATTCCTATACCTCCCTCAAATTTGTTTGTGCAACTGTTGCGCAACCGATTGTTCTTAACTACTATTATATAAACATTTACTTTTGAGTTCAATTGACAATTGCGCTAGTTCCTTTTCTGCTTTTTTGTGCAAATCAGCTAAATTATCAAGGATTTTGCGCAACTTTTCCACTTTTTCCCACTTATGTTGCGCAATCGAGGAAAACGGAGGGAGCACTGTCGTCACCATGGCCGATGCAGTCGACAAAACAGCCCTTTCTTACTGTTTCTTAATTCCATAACCTGACCCAGATCAAGATTACAACTGCGGTGGCAATGAGAAACTCTGAAAGGATTACGGAAGGATTCCCAACCTCAAAATAAAAATGTCCGACATCTGCTGTCGTTTTTCCAAGATCTCCGTTTTCACTGACAGTTCGTCTATCTCCGATGATTTCAACAGGTAATCGGTTGTGACGTCAAAGATCGCGCTGAGCGCTACGATTTTGTCCAGTTCCGGGGTCGCCTGGGCACTCTCCCATTTTGAAATCGATTGTCTGGAAACATCGAGCTGCTCGGCAAGCTGCTCTTGTGTCAGGTTGTTGGCTTTCCGCAAGGTTAATAGTTTCTCTGAAAAATTCATCATTTTTCCTCCTCGTTTCTTGATACTCAGACAATAGCCAAAAAGTCATATTCTTTCTATATCGTCCACTGTAAATTTGCGCAACTGGCGGTAGAACGATCATACGAAAATTGGGCATCACAACTTGGATGATATTCCTACCGCCTTAGCCTGCCGCAGCTGATTAAGTTCTCCACCTCTCTTCTCTCCGGCATGGAGCGAAGCGCTCCCTTACGCGTCGTAACAATAGAAGCCGCCGCATTCGCAAATTGCAGCATCGTCTCCAAATCCGGCTCTGTCAGATTATCAAGGCCGTGTTCCAGTACAAAATGCAATATCCCCGCGCAAAAGGTATCGCCTGCACCTGTCGTGTCTACTGTCCTTTCATTTAAAAACGGTTCCCTGCAGACTTTCCTGCCCAGATAGTAAGCAAGGCTTCCCTGGCTTCCCAAGGTGACATTGATCAGCGCTGCCCGTGACCGCGCCCTGATTGCCCGCACACCCTCGTCATAGTTTTCCAATCCCGTCAGCCATCTTATTTCATTGTCTGCTATCTTTAATATATCACATGCGCCAATTCCATACCAGACTGCCTCTTTGGCCCGTTCTTCGTTTTCCCATAGCGGCTCCCTGTAATTGGGATCAAAGGAAATCAATTTCCCGGCATCTTTCGCAAAAGAGACCGCCGCTTTCGTCGCCGATTCAGCCGGTTCATTGGTAAGCGAAAGAGAGCCAAAATGAAATATTTTACAATCCTCTATGAGATTTTTACTTACTTCATGCTCTCTGAGCATTATGTCTGCCCCCGGGTTTCTGTAAAAGGAAAAATCCCGGTCGCCGTCTGCCAGCGAATGAACAAAGGCCAGCGTCGTATTCACTTTCCCGTCATAGACCAATCCTTCCGCGGATATTCCGCTCTCTTGAATGGTTTTCCCTAACATCTTTCCAAAAGAATCGTCACCCACTTTTCCAATAAAAGCGGTTCGATCCCCAAGCCTTGCCAGCATCGCGAGTACAATACAGGGCGCGCCGCCCGGATTGGCCTCAAATACCGGATTTCCATTTGGTTTGCTGTCATTTTGAATAAAGTCAATCAGCAGTTCTCCCAATGCAACTACATCATACATGTTACCCGCGCTCCTTTCGCTCTTGAATTTCCTGCACAATTCGATTATAAGCTTTCTTGTTCAGACGGTAAAAATATAAGACTGCCGCTGTAATCACCCATAATATGCCCGGAACCGTCGTGAAAGAATGTTTCATCACCGCCAGCACAGCCGGATTCTGCTGCTGGTTGGCGATATACCCCAGGCTGCCTAAAACGCCTGCCAGCACAGCCGTGCCGATTGCCATACCGATTTTATTGCCCAGAGAGATAAACGCATACTGAAAGCCGTCATTGCGAAGCCCTGTTTTCCATTCTCCATATTCTACACAATCCGGCACAATCGCATAGATGGCCGTGTTAAATCCCGAAAAGAAGAACTGTGCCAGACAGGAAAACAGGTAAAACGGTACCGGGGTCTCTCTGGCCGTAAAAAAGTACATACAAACCATGCTGATACCTGTCAGCAGTGCAAAGATCGATGCCGAACGCCCCTTATTGTTCGTCAGCCGGAACACAACCGGAAAACAGGCTGCGCCAATAATCGAGGGAAGAATAATAAACAGCGAATAGGTGCTGAACAACCCCTGATTTCCTTCGACATAGGTAAAGTAATAAAGCGCATCCGCATTTCTTCCGTAGAGCGTAATCCCAAACAGAAACTGCCCGGCGACCGCAATCATATACGGCCTGTTCTTTGCCACAGATGTCAACTGCACCTTCAGAGAAGTTTTTTCCTTTTCAGGCACCTCCACGACTTCCTTCGTTTTTGCAAAACAGAAAATGTGACAGGCTGCAAAAATACATCCATAAACACACGCCACCAAAAGATATCCCCGCTTATCGTTTCCATTGCCAAGCGCCGCAATCAAGGGAACCGTTATAATGTTGATAGTGCCGATTGCTACCATCGCACTGACCGAACGGAACGTGTTAATTTTCGCCCTCTCTTCTATATTTTGTGTCATCGCGCCGCACAGCGTCCCATATGGGATGTTCACACAGGTATAGCCCAACACCAAGATGCAGTATGTCACTGCCATATAAACAATTTTTGCCGTAGACGGCCAATGCGGATGCGCCCAGAACGACAGCATCAGCACAACAGCGGTAAGCGGCGCGGCAACCAGAAGCCAGGGGCGGTATCTTCCCCATCTTGTATGCGTTTTATCACTCAGTCCTCCGATGACCGGATCATTAATGGCATCCCAGAACCTTGAAAACAACATCAGCCCGGCAACTGCCCCCATCCCGATTCCAAAAACGTCCGTATAAAAAATCATCAGGAAATTGCCTACAAACATCCAACTGAAATTGCACCCCACATCTCCCATACCATAAGCAATCTTACTAATCAGCGGCACTTTTACATCTTTATTTTTTTGTTCCATTGCCATCCTCCTTGTAAAAATTGGCTAATTTCCACTTTCTCTATATTTTTCGTCCGCTTATTCTGCGATACGGATAACGGCTTTCACAATATCCGCTTTATTATTTACGCTGTAGTCCATAGCTTTCTGCGCCTCGTCCAGTTCAAAAATATCCGTCACGATACCTTTGAGGTTTACTTTTCCCGCCGCAACAGCTTCAATCGCCATTGGATAAATATGACGGTAGCGGAATACGGTCTTAAAAGTCAGCTCCTTATCGAGCGCCAGGCTCATAGGCAATGTCATTTCCCCGCTCTTGCTGTACCCAACCAAAACGATCGTTGCCCCTTTCTTGGCCATATGAATGGTCTGGACTGTTGTCACCTGTGTGCCTGCCGTTTCCACGGCGAGATCACATCCCTTTCCGTCAGTGAGCTTCCTAACCTCCTCCACTGCATCGGTCAGACCCCCATTGATTACCGCGTCCGCTCCAAGCTCCAATGCTTTCTGGAGCCGTTTTTCCATGATATCCACTACATATACCTTCGATACCCCCATTGCTTTTAATGCCATCATCGTCACAAGGCCAATGCATCCTGCTCCCATGACTACCGCCGTCTGGCCTGCCCTTGCTCCTCCCTGCATTGCCGCGTGAAAGCCTACCGCCAAAGGCTCGATCAGCGCGCCTTCCATCGTACTTACGTTATCCGGGAGTTTAAAACACAGATCTGCCTGATGCGCCACATACTCTTGAAATACGCCGTCCACCGGGGGCGTTGCAAAAAATACGACATCCGGGCATAAGTTGTAATTTCCCGTTTTGCAAAACTCACAGTGGCCGCAGGTTTTACCCGGTTCTAACGCAACTCTGTCACCTGCTTTTAAATGACTGACGTTTTTCCCCACTTCCACGACCGTACCGCCCGGTTCATGCCCCAGAACAAACGGCGGCTTTACTACATAATCTCCGATTGCCCCCGTTTCATAATAATGCATGTCGCTGCCACAGATACCGACATACTCTAATTTTACAAGCACTTCGTCGTCTTTCGGCGCCGGAATCTCCCTCTCTTCAAACCCCATCTTACCTACTCCGAGCATCACAGCAGTTTTCATTGTTCCCCTCATATGAAGTTCCTCCTCTTTCTTTAATTTATAATATACTTTATTAAATAGTTTTATTATGTATATAATTTTATGGGCACAAGTGTTGTTTGTCAATACTTTATCCGCAATCCGTTCACTTTCGTCACTTCATCCAAATTACCACGGTCATTTTCAGTCAAAATGCAAAAAAAGAGATTCCATCTCTGAAATCTCTCAACATAACATTCTTTAAGCCTTAGACTTGCTCCATAAACAGCTCTATGACTTTCAGGGAAGCGCCCAGCGCCGCCGCTCCTGTCCTATGCACGCAGGCTCGAATAAAAGAACCGTCTTCTGCGAACGTATTTCTTGCCGCCACTTTATCCCGGATATCACGAATAAATTCGCCCATACAGCTTCCCACATATCCTCCCAGAACCACATCACAGTCCAAAATCATATGTATATTGTTTACTGCTATGGCCAAGTCAGACGTATATTGTTCCCAAAGTCCAATCGCTTCCTGCTCCCCCTGCCCAAGCCGCTCAAAAAAATCTTCCACCCGCCCTTCTGTCAGGCATTTTGCCGAGCAATACGCATCCAGGCATCCATATTTCCCACAGTAGCAGGCTTTCCCATTCGGCACAATCGTCATATGTCCTGCTTCCCCACAGCGAAAATTCCTCCCCTGTTCCAGTCCGCCGTTACTGTAAACCGCCCCCCCTACCGTATTGCTCAGGGACAGATAAAAAAAGCGGTCCATATGTTCTGAGTCGATTGCTTCAGCGAATGCCCCCGCATTTGCATCATTTAGGAAATGGCACGGATATGGAAAAAAACGGCTGACTTCGGAAAACGGCAAGGCTTTCACTCCCAGAACATGGGAATCTGCCACCAATTGTCGCTCCAAATCCATGATTCCAGGAAATGATATTCCAATTCCGAGTATGTTTTCTCTGCCGCATCCGCAATCCGCAAGAAATCCTTCAAGCTTTTGACTGACTTCTATATAATATGCTTCTCCCGCGGCATATGGCAGAAATATCCGTTCGTATTTTAAAATCCTGCCTGAAAGTTCCGTAAGAACCATGCTGATATGGTTTTTTGTGATATCCAGACCTGCCGCTTTCCCGGCGTCCGCGGATAAAGCCAGCGCTTTCGCTCTTCTTCCTCCGGTAGACTCCATCTCTCCCCTTTCTTCCACAAGCCCCCGCTCGATCAATTCTTTGGTAATCTGCGTCGCCGTCGGAAGACTTAATTTCAGTCCATAGGATATGTCAGGATTGGATACCATACCATTTCTGCATATGTAACGAAATACATCATTTCTGTTTTTCTTTTTTACTTCCATATTCGTGATTTTCTTTTTATCCATTTTATCCCCTATACTTTCTAAAAGTGTTTTTCTAAGTATAGAATATCATAACAAGTACCGTTTTTCTACGATTTTCTGATTTTTATATCATAACCTCCTCCCGCTTTTCACTCAGTCAGTTTTCCACAATCGAGTAGGGGAGATTTCTTCCCTACTCGCTGCGCGGGGTGCGTGCTGCAACAGCAGCTATTTTCACTTCGCACCCCTGTGCATAAAAAAGCGGATATGAAATCCGATAAAGACCTCATATCCGCTTTTCTTTTAATATTATTTAACGTGCCGTTTTCGTCACAAAGGTTGTAAAAGATGGCATCATCGTTTTTTAAAGACAATTCTGTTTTCGTTATCCGCAGAAACACCGGATGATCGGGTTGGTTATTTCTCTAACGTCTTCATCGTGGGAAACAACAGCACATCCCGAATCGCCGGACTGTCCGTCATCATCATTACCATGCGGTCAATCCCGAATCCAATGCCTCCTGTCGGCGGCATACCGATGTTAAGCGCATTTAAAAAATCTTCGTCGAGATGGTTCGCCTCTTCGTCTCCGGCGGCCAGCAGCGCTTCCTGCGCCTCAAAACGTTTCCTCTGGTCAATCGGGTCATTTAGCTCGGAGTAGGCGTTTGCCATCTCCCATCCGTTCATAAAAAACTCAAACCGCTCCACATAGTCGGGGTTGTCCGGCTTTTTCTTGGTAAGCGGAGATATCTCAATCGGATGGTCCATCACAAACGTAGGCTGAATCAGGTGTTCTTCGACATACTCCTCGAAAAACAGATTCAGAATATCGCCTTTCTCATGGCGCGCCTCATATTGAATATGGTGCTCGTCCGCCACCTTTTTGGCCTCCTCCGTCGTGCGGATTTCATGAAAGTCAACGTTGGCATATTTTTTAACGGCATCCACCATAGTGATGCGCGCAAACGGCTTGGATAAATCCATCGTATGCTCACCGTATGTCAAAATCTCAGAACCGGTCACCTCTTTTGCCACATGGCGGTATAAATTTTCGGTCAAATCCATCATCCCGTGGTAATCCGTATACGCCTGGTAAAGTTCCATCAGTGTAAACTCTGGATTGTGCCGGGTGTCAAGCCCCTCGTTGCGGAACACGCGCCCGATTTCGTACACACGCTCTAAACCGCCCACAATCAATCTCTTGAGATAAAGTTCTAGCGAGATGCGCAGACGCAAATCTTCATCCAGCGCATTAAAATGTGTCTCGAACGGCCTTGCCGCAGCCCCGCCGGCATTTTGCACCAGCATCGGCGTCTCCACCTCCATAAACCCCTGGGTGTCCAAAAACTTGCGGATTGTGCTAATCACTTTGGAACGCTTGATAAAAGTATCTTTTACTTCCTCGTTCATAATCAAATCCACATACCGCTGACGGTATCTGGTGTCCGTGTCTGTCAGGCCATGAAATTTCTCCGGCAGAATCTGCAGACTCTTAGACAACAGCGTCACCTCGGTGGCGTGAATCGAAATCTCGCCGGTCTTTGTCTTAAAAACGGTGCCTCGAATGCCAAGGATATCGCCCACGTCATATTTCTTGAACTCTTTATAGGACTCCTCGCCGATATTATCGCGCGCCACATACGCCTGTATACGCCCCGCAATATCCTGAATATTGCAGAAAGATGCCTTGCCCATGACACGCTTAAACATCATGCGCCCGGCAAGCGCCACCTCCTGATTTTCCATCGTCTCAAAATGATCGATAATTTCACTGCTGTGGTGTGTCACATCATATTTCGTAATGGAAAACGGGTCCTTGCCGCCCTCCTGTAATTCCTGCAACTTCTCATAACGAACTTTTAACAGCTGATTGATATCCTGCTGTTTTGTATTGTTGTCCTGCTGATTATTTTGTCCCATCTTAATCTCCATTCTCCCTTGAGAACATCAAACGCACTGAAACCGCGTTCTCTTCAGAGTATAGCCCTTCCCTTAAACATCGGTTTCACTGATATAACGTTCTTTATATGAATCTTACTCATCATTTGAACATTCGTTTCACTACTCTATCAACTTCATTACAACTTCGTCCTACCTGTGAACATCGTTCTTAAATAAAAACTTCATTATAACTTCGTCCTACCTGTGAACATCGTTTTTAAAAAATATGGTTCCTATTTATTTATAAACAAATTTCTGCTGCTTTGTAACATTATGATTTACCAAAATCAAATAAACCAGCTGACGTTTCAGAGTCATTAATTAGAACGATGAATGGAAAGCACTTTATATTCGAGCTCACCCGCCTGCGTCTCAACCTTTACGATATCGCCGATACGTTTGCCAAGCAGCGCCTTGCCAACCGGGGATTCATTGGATATTTTCCCCTTTAAACTGTTGGCCTCCGTGGAACCGACAATTTTATATTCTAACTCTTCATCAAACTCACAGTCTAAAATCTTAACCTGGCAGCCAATACTGATCTTATCTAAGTCGACCTCTTCTTCCACCACGACCTCGGCATTTTTCAAGATCTTCTCAATATCTTCAATGCGCGCTTCAATATCACGCTGCTCGTCCTTTGCTGCGTCATACTCTGCATTCTCTGACAGATCGCCCTGCTCTCTGGCTTCTTTGATTTTTTGGGATATTTCTTTGCGCTTGACAACTTTTAATTGTTCTAACTCATCCTCTAATTTCTTTAATCCCTCATAGGTCAGAATATTTTTCTTATTCATGGCTTCACCCTTCTCTAATTATTTTTCTCCAATTTTACACTGTAGAAATGTAATGATAAATCCTTCTGTGATGATTCACGCATATATGGTCACGCTGTAGCACCCATTTTATTGTGTCAGTTGGCATTCACTTATCATCGGGTATAAAAAGCAAGCTCAAATCTATCCAAATAAGACGTTTTTTTCTCGTTATATACGTTTCCGACAGCCACAGTATTATAACCGATCGGTACTAAAATGTCAAGATTTTCCGTGCCTGTACGTCCGTCTTTTCCACATTTTTTGCGGCGCCAACATTTTTTATAAATCGGAATGTAATAGTACCTGGCGCAGATTAGTTCCTTGTAGCAAGCGCTTCGGCGCTCAAAATCCAACAAGATACGGCGCTTCGCATGTCCACTACCGCCGTGATGATTGGCACGGTATCGGATATTTGCCATCATCTGTTTTTTATCCATAACATTGACCAACAGGCCGTTTTCCTCATATAATGTTTCTTTAAAGTCCTCAAAATATGCAGGCCGCTCGGTATAAATCGTGAGAAAGTTTAATTCCGCCACAATTTGTTCGAGCACATCCAAAAGTTCCGTCAATTCAAAATTACCATACTCTTCCAGCTCTTCATCTAAAATCTCAAGTTCTGCCTGCCCAATCGAAATCCCCAGCGTCTTTAAAATTCCGGTAAATACAGGTGCAAATTCCCGCAGGAAATCATTGTCGTATGCCATCGTTCCTCCCACAAACGGATGCTTTACTCATTATATGCCGATATTTTCCGCGTTAGTACCTCCTTATCTCCGGGGCATACGAACGATTATTCATGCCATGAGCAGGTTTCACTCAAAGACCGCTCTTCTCATCAGGCACTCCAATTGCTCATATGTTTCCACCTCATTGATCTCTCTGCGAAGTCTCGATGAGTTGGGATAGCCCGCCGTATACCAGGACGCGTGCTTGCGTATCTCCCGCATACCGATATACTCCCCCTTATATTCGATTTGCAGCCGAGCATGGCGCAGAAGCATTTCCACTGTCTCCGCAAAATCCGCTTTTTTCGCCTTTTGTCCGGTAGACAGTTCCGCCAGAATCTGTGAAAATATCCACGGATTCCCCTGCGCCCCCCTGCCGATCATAAAACCGTCACATCCAGTCTGTGCATACATCTGGCGCACATGCTCTGCCGACAAAAGATCTCCGTTGCCGATTACCGGAATCGAAACCGCCTGCTTCACCTGTCGAATCACATCCCAGTCGGCTTGCCCTGCATAAAACTGCTCCCTCGTCCTGCCATGGACCGCCACTGCCGCCGCGCCGGATTCCTCAGCAATATGCGCCATCTCCACGGCATTTTTATGCAAGTCGTCAAAACCTGCCCTGATCTTCACCGTCAACGGCTTTTCAATCGCAGCCGCTGTCTTTTCGATAATTTTTCCCGCGAGCAATGGATTTTTCATCAGCGCAGAACCCTCTCCATTTCCCACAATTTTAGGCACGGGACATCCCATATTGAGATCTAATATGGAAAAAGGAAGCTCCTCAATCCGCCGCGCCATCTGGCTTATCACCTCCGGGTCCGACCCAAATAACTGCAGCGAAACGGGAAGCTCACGCTCGTCAATTGTCAGCAGCGCTTTCGTATTGCGGTTGTTATAGAGAATCGCTTTCGCGCTGACCATTTCCATACAGAGCAGGCCGGCTCCCTGTTCCTTACATAACAAACGAAATGGCAGGTCTGTCACGCCTGCCATGGGAGCCAATATCAAATTATTTTCGAGGGTCACATTTCCAATCTTCAGTTTCTTGACCGCATTCGCCTCACTCATTTTTTCGTCCAACCTTTCGCGCCCCTTTATATTTACGCCTCTTAGCCTTTTTCTCCAGACGCTTTCCAATCCACTTATCCACGAAAAAATCAATCCATAGATCGAAACATTCCGCTACGATATCCACAATCTCCATATTACCCTCCATGTCAAAGCAGCTCGCTGCCTTGTAAACACGATGCCGCTGCCGTGGCCTTCCCTTACAAGTTTCTGCGGTTTTGCTTTTTGTAGATTAGATTCATGCCCTTTAAAGTGAGATTGGGATCATAGATATCAATCACCTCTGTCTCATTGGCAATGATTCTGCCAAGTCCTCCGGTCGCAATGACCTTGACATTTTCCATACCGGATTCCTCAATCATATGCCGCACAATATATTCGGTCTGTCCGATCTGTCCAAAAACAATCCCTGCCTGCATTGCGGATATCGTCTCTTTTGCCAGAATACTCTCCGGTTTTCTTATCTCAATCTCCGGCAGTTTTGCGGCATCTTCCCATAGCGCGCGCGCCGAAATACGCACGCCCGGCGCGATCACACAGGAAATAAAAGCACCGGAGGCATCTACGAGGTCATATGTGGTAGCAGTGCCAAAATCCAGAACAAGAGCTGGACCGCCGTAAAGCTCATAGGCCGCCACGGCATCTACGATGCGGTCAGCACCGATCTGTCTGGGGTTTTCCGTCACCACCCGCACACCAGTCTTTGTCCCTGGCCCTACGATAATCGGGCGGATATTAAAGTATTTGACAACGGCTCCCTCGAGAGAATGCATCACGTTTGGCACGACGGACGCGATAATGGCGTCCCGGATATCTGTGCGCACAATATCATTTTGCTCAATCAGATTCGACAAAATCATCCCGTATTCGTCCGAAGTGCGGGGCATCTTTGTGGTAATGCGAAAACTTGCCCGCAGTTCATCGTCTTTAAAAATTCCTACCGTAATATTGGTATTGCCAACGTCAATCGTCATTATCATATGCTATATATCCCTTTTCGTACTAATTTCTATCCATAACTGAAAACAATGAAACTGCCGGAACAACACGCCCACTTAGTATACCCGCTACAGTTCTATCCCCGCATATAATACCTTATAATACATTTCCAGCGACTCCATAAGCTCCCCTTTCGTGCGCTGCAGCTCCTTAATTTTTAAGCCGCAGCCGATGTCATCATAGAGCAGATCGCCCTCGTCGCAGGAAGTGCGCAACACGAGTTCTCCGTCCGCATCAAACACTAACTGCAAAATACCGCCGATATCTTCCGTAAATAACACACACATAATCTTTAATTCGTTCTTGATCTGATCCGGCAGTCCTCTAAAGTCTTGATTCAAATAAAACTTGCGGTTATAAGCACTGGCACCGCACAGCACAACTTCTTTCCGGCTCATACGCCCCTCATTTCCGTTTCATATACACGTTACACCTGTCTTTCGTACCTGCCCAAAACCTGACTGCCGTCCCGCCAACATGCCAAGACGGTTCGTCTCCCCCCGCGCATTTTCGCTATACATAGCCGTAGATTCCCCGGACAGACACTTCACCGGAAACAACTTTGCGCACTTCTCCCTCGTAGTTCACTAAGAGTTCTCCCCGCTCGTCAATCCCGACCGCCGTTCCCTCAAATGGCTCTTTGGGGTCTAAGACACGCACTTGTTTCCCACGGTTTGCCAGCATGGCGTTGTATTCTTCCATCAAACCGCTCAAATCCTGTGTTTTCAGATACTCATCATAATAATGTTCAAAACATTCCAGCACATCCTCGATCACCTTTGCCCGCTTAAAGTGCTTGCCGGTCTCCAAAAAAAGCGACGTGGCGGTCTGCGCAATTTCTTCCGGAAAGCTCTCATTGTGCACATTAATCCCAATACCGATCACAATATGATCAATATAATCAATCTGTATATTTAACTCGGTCAGGATACCGCAGACTTTTTTGCCGCCCAGCACAATATCATTGGGCCACTTGATACTTGCCTCAAGCTGGGTCTGGCGGCGGATTGCCCGCGCAACCGCAAGCGCGGCCACGAGCGTCAGCATGGATGCATTGCCAATCGCAATTTCCGGTTTTATCATCAAGGTCATATAAACATTGACACCCGATGGGGAGCTCCATGCCTTGCCACGCCTTCCTCTGCCCGCGTCCTGGCGATCTGCCACTACCAGCGTACCGTGCGGATATCCCTCTTGCGCAAGCTGTCCTGCCTTGATATTGGTAGAATCCACAACTGGATAATAGCAGGTCTTTATGCCAGCCCAACGAGTTTTGCGCAGACTCTTCAGTTCATTTTCGCTGAGAATATCGGGAGCTTCCACAAGCTTATATCCCTTATTCTGCACAGAGACGATCTGATAGCCTGCTTCCCGCAGCTGTTTCATCACTTTCCAGACGGCCGTCCGCGACACGCCCAACTGCTCGCAAAGCTGCTGGCCTGAAATATAGTCCCCCGCCTCACGCAGGGCAGTTAGTATCTTCGTTTTCATGTAGTCGTCGATTCCTCTCAAACGGCCGAACCATGCAAAATAATTTGTGCCAATTGATACAGCCGCAATAAAATCTCAGCCCTATTCACACCAGCGCAGCCCTATTCACCCAGCGTGGCCAGCATGACAGCTTTTATGGTATGCATACGATTTTCGGCTTCGTCAAACACCACTGACTGTGCACTCTCAAAAACCTCATCGGTCACTTCGAGTTCACGATAGCCAAATTTTTCATACACGTCTCTGCCAATTCCGGTTTTCAGATCATGAAACGCCGGCAGACAATGCATGAAAATAGCCTCCGGTTTTGCCCCCGCCATCACTGCGGCATTGACCTGATACGGCATCAGGTCTTTTAGGCGTTCTTCCCATATCTCCTGCGGCTCGCCCATGGAAACCCACACATCCGTGTAAATGACATCGGCGCCGCTTGCAGCTGCCTGCACGTCCTCCGTCAACGTGATCGTCGCTCCCGTCTGTTCCGCCAGCTTTTGACAGGTATCCACCAGCTCCTGTTCCGGAAAATATTTTGACGAGGTGCAGGCGACAAAATCCATCCCAAGTTTTGCACAAGTGACCATCAGCGAATTGCCCATATTGTATCTGGCATCACCCATATAGACAAATTTAACGCCGCGCAGTCTGCCAAGATGCTCACGAATCGTCAGCATATCAGCCAGCATCTGGGTCGGATGAAACTCGTTGGTTAATCCGTTCCACACGGGTACCCCGGCATATTTGGCCAACTCTTCCACAATCTCCTGTCCATACCCACGGTATTCAATTCCGTCAAACATCCTGCCCAGCACTCGCGCCGTATCCGCAATGCTTTCCTTTTTCCCGATCTGCGAACCAGCGGGGTCCAAGTATGTCACTTGCATACCAAGATCGTGGGCTGCAACCTCAAATGAACATCGGGTGCGGGTGCTTGTCTTCTCAAAAATCAAAGCGATATTTTTGCCCGACAGTGTGTTATGTAAAATACCGTTTTTCTTTTTGGCTTTCAAATCGGCTGCCAGATCAATCAGATACAAAATCTCCTCCGGCGAATAATCCATAAGTTTCAGAAAATTGCGTCCTTTTAGCGTCATAATTTACCTCCAAATCTCTTTACAAAAACTGTCGCGCAGACTTTTACAGCCTGCCGCGACAGTTAACATAATCTCTTTATTTATAAAATGTCTCTTTACCCGCCACTTCGGTCACAGACTTTGCCAGTCCGGCAAGCCCCTGGATCTCCGACGGAATAATAATCTTCGTCGCTTTACCGTCTGCTGCCTTGGCAAATGCCTCTAAGCTCTTTAATTGAATCACGCCCGCATCCGGCGCAGCCTCTTTTAGCATACGAAGACCGTCTGCATTGGCCTGCTGAATCTTTAAGATCGCCTCCGCCTGACCTTCTGCCTCGCGTATCGTAGCCTCTTTTTTGGCCTCCGCGCGCAAGATCGCTGCCTGCTTCTCTGCCTCCGCGTCCAAAATCGCGGACTCTTTTTTACCTTCGGCTACTAGGACCGTAGACTTTTTCTCGCCCTCCGCCTTTAATATGGCCTCTCTTCTCTCGCGCTCCGCTTTCATCTGCTTTTCCATAGCATCCTGAATGGCTGCCGGCGGAATAATATTTTTTAATTCCACACGGTTTACCTTGATGCCCCATGGGTCTGTCGCAACATCGAGGGAGGCGCGCATCTTGGTATTGATCGTCTCTCTAGAGGTCAGCGTTTCATCCAGCTCAAGATCACCGATGATATTACGCAGGGTGGTCGCCGTA
Organism: uncultured Roseburia sp.; assembly: GCA_910584215.1. Classification (GTDB taxonomy): domain Bacteria; phylum Bacillota; class Clostridia; order Lachnospirales; family Lachnospiraceae; genus Roseburia. Next base: position 18,545 of record CAJTYI010000002.1, read on the forward strand.
AGATTCTCAATCGCCATTATGGGATTTTCCACACCGTAGGCATATAATTTCGGATCGGTAATCTGATAATAAACCACTGTGTCAATCTGCATCGTTACGTTATCTTTCGTGATAACCGGCTGCGGCGGAAAGTCCACCACCTGTTCCTTTAAAAGAACCTTTTTGGCGATACGGTCTACAAATGGTGCCTTAAAGTGAATTCCTACCCCCCATGTAGCCAGATAACCGCCCAAACGCTCAACTACTACTGCATGTGCCTGCGGTACGATTTTAATACATGATACCGCGATCGCAAAGACGACGATTATGAGTGACAATAATGCTATGACTGCTTCCATACCTGTATCCTCCTGTCAAAATTGTGGCTGTCTGCAACTGATGCGCATAGATCATACAGAAAACGTCAAAGATTGCTCCCTGTGACGTCTTGTTTGTCGGTTTTTCGGCAAGTAAACGCGTTACTTACCATGAAAAATCGTGCGCATCCCCCGGAGGGCCTTAGTAAACGGCAAATGTAGTATCATTCTCTATCCGCAACTATTTACTACCCTTTATATTACTATATTTAAATTTCAATTACAATAAACATTTATATAAAAAAAGAATCACTTGGCAGTTCTTTTGTGTGCGATGATGTAGTTCCTAAAAATAGAAAAAAGACAGTGCCGAAACACTTTGCCCGGAACTGCGATGCGTCCTTGCCTAACCAGTGTTATCATACCCTGTCTTTTTTCTCGTTATTCATTTAAAAAAATACATGATTACCTATCACAACGCCCGCTCTGCCCGATGACGCTCTGCGGAAACTAAGCTTGCCGCCCGTATTATCCACTCCGTTTAACGCCTCCTGCGCTGCCTGTATGCAGCTTGCTTTGGGCCCGTTAGCCGCAACCGCAGCTACCTGACCGGAACCTGCCGGTGAAAACTGATAAGGATCATAGATAACACCGTAAATACTTCCCGGGTATGCACCGCTGCGTACACGGTTCATAACAACAGCTCCGACTGCTACCTGACCCTCATAACATTCATTTCCGGCCTCACACTGAATCAACGCAGCCAAAAGTGTCAGTTCATCATAAGAAGCCGCAACCGCGCTATTTTGCACCGTGGCCGTTGCAGCCGCCGCCTTTGCTTCTGCTGCTTTTGCCGCCTCTGCCTCTTCTTTCGCTTTGGCCGCCGCGCGCTCCTCCTCAATTGATACTGCCTCTCCCAATGCCAGCCCGGTCGTAACATACTCAGCACTGACATATCCGGTATTTCCTTTGTATTGTACTGCTACCCACTCGTCTGTCGTCTCGACACTGGTGTCCACCGCCAGCGTCGCACCTTCTGAAACAGAGGTCAGGATTGCACTGTCGGTATCCGCTTCACTTCTGACACGAAGTCCGTTCGTCTCGATCTGTGCAGTCACATCAAAATTAGCGTTGGCATACTCCATTGCCTCTGTACCGCTGACGCAGTACTCATTGCTGACATATCCTTCGACATTGCCCGAAGTAATATGCGTCCACTCTTCGCTCTCATCTACGATCTCCGCCACGGCGCCTTTATAAAGTTTTCCAACGATCTCCGCGTTGGCATCCGCCGACGCGCGGACATATAAAAATTCATCCACATCAGCCATGAGACAATTCTGCCACTGCTGCTGTTCTTCATTGACAGTATCCGCTTCCATCGCATCCTCTGCATTGGCCGCATCTTCTGTCGCAAGCTCTCCAAGACCTGCGTCTTCCATTGTATGATCAGCTGTAATCGCCTCATCGACGGATACGTCCGCCTGTGCCGAAGCGACGAGCTGTGTTCTGGTCTGTTCTACTTCCACCGCCGGAATCTCTTCCTCCAACTGCGCCATATACCTGCCCAGCCCCGCGGTGTGGTCGTCATTAAGCAATACAACTGCCGCAATCTCAACAGATTTTACCTCTCCTGCTGATGCAGCGTCAACGGTCTCATTTCCCTGCAGTCCCGCCTCAACTACGACACACATCATCATCAAAGAGCCTGCCACTACAATGCCTTCCAGTGCCCGCCTTTTTAAACTCATAGAATTAACCATACCTTTCTTAATATTTGTAATATATTACGCGAGTTCTTTTATTTTATTCACAATTTATTACAACATATTACGAATTTGTTACGGGTATGATTATAGCAACGAAGGAACTATTTGTCAAGTTATAACTATATTCTTCCATACAATGAAAACCGCCATGTAATTTTTTTTGCAAAATCGATTGTATGATTTTACAAAAATCTTTATAAATTCTTCCAATTTTCATAAGATTTTCATATAAATTCAACAACTTTTTTTGCAAAAATATTACACGACGGTCTTTTTGTGCACATCTAACAAATTTGTGACAGTTTAACGTTTCCCGCTTTTTTTCGACGTTTTACGCTATGTGCATGCTAAAGCGATGAGCTGTGCAAATGAGCAAAACACAGACAAATTCCTCAATATACCACTGCAAATTATAAACGCTTCATCAGCGCTTCTCTCTCTTCCTCATAGCCCGGTTTGCCAAGAAGCGCAAACATATTCTTTTTGTAGCTTTCAACTCCCGGCTGGTTAAACGGATTCACTCCCAGCAGATATCCGCTGATTCCTACAGCAAACTCAAAGAAATAGAATAATTGTCCGAGATAAAACTCATTCTGCTCTGGTATCTTTACCATTAAATTCGGAACATTGCCATCGGTATGCGCTAAAATAGTCCCGTTCATCGCGCTCTTATTGACAAAATCCATATCCTTGCCCGCCAGATAATTCAGGCCGTCCAGATCGACAGGCTCCTCACCAATCATGATTGTCTCTCTCGACGTTTCCACATTTAATACCGTCTCAAACATAATTCTGGCGCCATCCTGAATAAATTGGCCCATGGAATGTAGGTCGGTCGTCAAATCAACAGATGCCGGGAACAATCCTTTCTGGTCTTTGCCCTCGCTCTCCCCGTACAGCTGTTTCCACCACTCGGCTACATAGTGAAGACTCGGCTCATAATCCGCCAAAACCTCTACCGCTTTACCCTTGCGGAGTAAAATATTGCGGATTGCAGCATATTGCAGCGAATCGTTGTCTGCAAAATCTTTCTCGAGCGCCATCTTTCTGCCCTCAGCGGCTCCATCCATCAAACGGTCAATGTCCGCTCCGCTGACTGCTATGGGGAGCAGACCAACTGCAGTGAGGACAGAGAAACGTCCTCCCACGTCGTCGGGAACTACAAATGTCTCGTAGCCTTCTTCCGTCGCAAGATTTTTCAAAGCGCCTCTTTCCTTGTCGGTTGTGGCATAAATTCTCTTTGCCGCCCCCTCTTTGCCATACTTCTTCTCAAGCATGTCCTTAAATACGCGGAATGCAATCGCCGGCTCTGTCGTGGTGCCGGACTTAGAAATAATGTTCACAGAAAAGTCCCTGTCACCGATCACATCGATTAACCCTTTTAAATAGGTGCCGCTGATACTGTTTCCCGCATAGTAAATCTCGGGGGTTTTGCGCACCTCTTTGGGCAGATTGTTATAAAATCCATGTCTTAAAAACTCAATTGCCGCTCTCGCTCCCAGGTAAGAGCCTCCAATACCGATCACAACCAAAACCTCCGAATCCTCGGCAATTTTGGCCGCTGCCTTTTTGATTCTGTCAAACTCTACCCTGTCGTAATCCACCGGAAGATCAATCCAACCCAAAAAGTCATTTCCCGCCCCGCTTTTTGCCACCAGCTGCTTCTTTGCATCCGCGACAAGACCACTCATGTAGGAAACTTCCTCCTCACTGATAAAAGCGGATGCTTTCGAGTAATCAAATGTAACCTTTGCCATTGTTCCACGCTCCTTTGTCTTTTTATTGTTTGTATCACAAAAAGGAATTACTTTTAAAATATTTTATCAGACCTGTTGTTGGATAGCAAGCGGTTTTCCTCACGAAAACACTTCGCCCAGCACCTCGTTTACTAAATGCTCCTGCTCTCTGGTCCAGCCTTCCGCCGTCACTACCTGTTCCCGTTCTTCCTGCTCCAAAGCGCCGGCAGACATGGTCACTTCCTCCTTCATAAGCCTTTCGTGTCCAGGCTCCATCGCAGACAGCATGTCCTGTATTTTTTTCATCTGTTTTTTTTGCAGCCTGATCGACCGGTTAATCCTATGTATGGAAAACACCGTAAGCGCCAATAAAAGTATCGCATATCCTGCCGCCACATAAAGGGTGTTGTCCGTAACAAAAGTCCATAATTGTTCCATCAATGACCCTCCATTCCTGCTTGTCCCATATCATGCGGACAAGACAATATGTTTCTGTTCACCCATACCACATATTATAATTCTTTTTTCCGATTTGAAAAGTCCCTTGGGCACAAAACCGCTCGCAACTTTCGACAATTTTGGCACCTCATCCCACCCAAACCAGGGATAAAAGAACGATTTTATGCAATCATCCATGAAAAAAACAAAGCAACATCTTCGTTATATTGTACCGGCATTTTATCTCAGTAAAAAGCTGCCATATAACTACAAATTTTCTATAATATGTAAGACTATTCTTGACTTTTTAGCGCCAAGGTATTATAAAATAGAACAGTGAGTTATATATGGAAAGGACGAAATCCTATGAAAAAGATTGTAATGACCGGAGGCGGCACCGCGGGTCATGTGACACCCAACATTGCCCTGATGCCTGCGCTGCGCAACGAAGGTTTTGAGATCTCTTATATCGGTTCCTATGACGGGATTGAGAAACGTCTAATTGAAGAGCAGGGAATCCCTTACTATGGCATCTCGTCGGGAAAGTTAAGACGCTACTTCGATCCCAAGAATTTTTCCGACCCGTTTAAGGTGATAAAAGGCTATCGACAGTCTGTCAAACTTTTAAAACAGTTAGCACCGGATGTGGTGTTCTCCAAAGGCGGCTTCGTGTCTGTTCCTGTTGTGATGGCGGCAAAGCATTGTAAAATTCCTGCGATCATCCACGAATCAGACCTGACTCCCGGCCTTGCAAACCGCCTCGCCATACCCAGCGCCACCAAGGTATGCTGTAATTTCCCGGAAACCCTGCAGTATCTGCCGGAGGAAAAAGCCATACTGACAGGCTCACCGCTGCGCAAGGAACTTCTCAAAGGAAATGCAAACGCTGCGTTCTCCCTTTGCCAGTTCACCGAGCGCAAACCTACGATTTTGATCATTGGCGGAAGCAGCGGCAGTCGCGCAATCAACACGGCGATCCGCAATTTGCTGCCGGAACTCCGCAAAAATTATAATATCATTCATCTCTGCGGAAAAGGCAACTTGGACGATTCCAGACAGGGCACCCAGGGATATGCACAATTTGAATATGCAAACAAAGAGCTTTCTGACATGTTTGCCCTGGCTGATCTGGTAATTTCACGCGCTGGCGCCAATGCGATCTGCGAACTTCTTGCATTGAAAAAGCTGCATATTTTAATTCCACTTCCCGCTGCAGCCAGCAGAGGCGATCAAATTCTAAATGCGAATTCGTTCCGCGCACAGGGTTTTAGCTATGTACTTGAGGAGGAGAATCTCACAAACACTACGCTTTTAGAAGCGATCGAGACTGTCTTCCAAAAGAAAGAAGAATACATAACTGCCATGAACAACAACAGCGGCCATAATCCGGTCGATATGATCGTCAAATTGATTATGGATGCTGCAAAATCGTCCCACTGAATCCTCTATCATTTTCCATGAAATTATTTTACCATAACTTTTGCTTATGCCAATGATATCCGACAAATATTGATATCATTGGCAGACTTTTGTGTATTAATCTGTCTTCAAAGATTCGCTGATTTCACTCATCTCCTCAGGGGTAAATGTTTCGTGCGTATAATACAAAATATCATCATTTTTTGCCCCTTTGTAACGCGGTATCAGGTGCATATGAAAGTGAAATACGGTCTGCCCTGCCACCTCATTGTTATTTTGTAAAAGATTGAAACCATCGCAGTGCAGCACATTCGTCATATGAATCGCCAACTTTTTTGCAAGTTTTAACACATTTCCTGCTGTCTCGTCCGGTATTTCATATAAGTTTGCCACATGTTTTTTGGGCAAAATCAAAGCATGGCCACGCGTCGCCGGAGATATATCTAGGATTACTTTAAACTCTTCATCCTCGTAAATTGTGTTTGACGGTATCTCTCCACCTATAATCTTACAAAAAATACAATTATCCTCTCTCATATTACCCCTCCACTTTGTGTCAATTTTCGTCGTAAAAAGTCGCTTTTATTCATTTTTGCTCGATTTCTATCTGATTTTGTTGAATGGTTCATATTGAACTTTATCCCCGATAATGCTAAACTGTTATAAAAGAAGATGCATGGAGTGTACAGTTATGATAAAAAATGAAAATTACCTTACTATTTTTCACGAAATTAAAAATTCTATTACTCTCATCAACAGTTCGCTTCAATTAGTTGCCAAAAAACATCCAGAAGTCATTGACTTTGATTACTGGAATGAAACAATCTCCGAGATTGGTTTATTAAAAAATATGGTGACTCAGCTCTCCTCCAGTAGACTTGGCGATAATCTAAATCTTACGGAGGTTGATCTCAAATCTTATATGAGGCAGATTATGAATTCTGCCTACATGCTTTCCTCTGATGATTTTCATTGCGAACTGTTCATGGAGGAAGATCTGCCCGCTGTAATGCTTGATCAACAGCTGTTACGGCAGGCTGTCATTAATCTCATTAAAAATGCTTACGAGGCGATGCAGGAAATCGGCACCGTCAAAATAAACGTCACTTTTTCTGACAACTGGCTGCGTATTGCCATCATCGATTCCGGCGGAGGTCTAGACCCGGCTATGGCAGAAAGCGTCTTTGAACCTTTCATCACATCGAAAACCGGTGGAAGCGGCCTCGGTCTCTCCATTACCCAAAAAATTATTGAATCTCACCAAGGCATGCTAACCTGCGATTCCAGACCGGGTGACGGCTGTACCTTTACTATTTTACTACCCCCTATGCAAAATTAAACAGTGTATCCAACATAGTAAGGGTTTTGAAATTTCCTTTTGCCGGCATTTTCCCTGTCATAAACGCCCTTTGAAACGTCATTCTCCCACATACGATATCATCCATGACCTGCATGGAAAGCTTAACATAAATATCTATATTATCCTCCTCTCCATACTGAATCGTAAGATTATCTCCATCTACTCCCAAAAACAACGGATTCTGCAAATCAGAAAACATAAACAGATACCGCGCGGCAAACCCTGCCTGCGGTACAAAGTGATCCCGCAATTTGTCAATGTAAAGTTCTTTATCTTCTTTCTGCTCTTTTCCAAGCATATCCTTAAACATAGATGCCAGTTCCTGTATGTCCTCTTTTTGTTTTTTTACATACCGGTCATCCGACACATATTGGGACAATTGCTCGCTCTCCTGTGGTGTCAATTCCATCTGCGGCGTCCGCAAAACGCTTTGCTTAACCGCCTGATTACTGTTGGGCAGGCTCTTCATCTTCTGTGAGATCGTGCGATACAATGTCTCAGCTTTTTTCTCAATAATTACCGTATAGTCTTTATTCATTTCAAATGCAACCAAATCCTCGACATAGCCGCAAAGACCCGGACATGGCAATCCTCCGAGTATCTCCCAAGCATTGGCCAAATCCATCTCACCTTCACGCTCTCCGTATGTTGTGGACATCACAATCGGCTGCATATAGGTAGTTTTGATCTTTTCTTTATCACCGTACAGCCAGCAGGCATCCAAAAATTGCTGCATATAACCGCCGATTCCCAGCCATTCCACCGTAGTCGCCAAAATAATGCCGTCCGCGTCACGCATGGTCTGCGGTAATGTCGCAATCTCATTTTTGTACTCATATATATTAATGCGCTCCACCGTCACGCGAAGCTCCCGCAGTACCTCTTCCATCTTGTTCAAAACATACAGGGTCGGATCGTCTAATAGACCGCGCCCACCATAATAAATAGTTACCTTCATACCCGCCTCCATTTCGTATCACCAATAATGCCGTATGTCTAGTATATTAATTTTTGAATCTAAAATCAACATTTTTGATACAAAATTGCAAGGGTCCGCGATTGAAAATTTTTATTTTCTATCCTCCATCAACAACCAATGTCTTTCATCGATTCAAACCTGACATTCCACATTGCGCGGTCTGCGGCGATACAATAATATGGTAACCAAAAAACCGGTCACAATACCTCCTATGTGCCCAGCATTATCTACACCGATCGTGGCAAACCCGTAATACAGGCTGAGAGCAACCATCAATACCATTCCTTTGGTGGTAATCCCATCAACATTGCCGCGATTTTTAATCACAACCCACAACAGGCTGCCAATCAGGCCAAACACGGCCCCCGAAGCGCCCGCCGACACTGCGTATTCTCCCCTGTACACCATTGTAAAGCAGGAGAGCAGACTGCCGCAGAGTCCGGAAAGCAGGTAAATTGCCAACGTTTTCCAATGGCCGGTCAGTCTTTCAACCCGAGAGCCAATGCAGCACAGGAGCACCATATTATTGGTCAAATGGTCAGCCCCGTAATGCAAAAAACAAGATGTAAGCAATCGCCAATATTGCCCCTCTCCATAAATGCGGGGCGGAAACATGCCCCCACAGCGCTCGATAAACACCGCACTCTGCGTATCCCCCATAAAGTCGGTCAACAAAAAAACTATAATATTGACTGCTGCAAACAAAATAATCACACAGGGCATTTCTTGGATGCGCCCTCTCAGTTCCATCTGCTTTTCTCTCATACTGATCCCCATTCCAGAGCGTTTACGCGTCCAGGAAGCAAAATTCCAAAAACTGCTTCCGCCATCTGGGCCATTTGTAACGCTCCAGCAAACATAGCCAATGTAAACAAGTCCACATGCGCGGTGTCAACAATTCAGATAATTGTTCACACGATCTCTATTCCCATAATTTCGAGCTGCGTCATCGCAAGCCAGAATAAAATATGCCCTTTGATTTGTGCGCCAAATCTTTTTCGTATTTTTCGCCATGACTCTTCGCACCTCTTATCGAGTGAGCATGTTGACGATAAATCCCATCATGATCTTTTGATATACTTCTGTATTTAAGATGCGTCTGGTTCCGCTTCGTTCTATTATAGTGAGAATCGATGGAGATTGCAAACAGATTTCATTATATACTTCTTAAATAAATCTAAACTTTTTATCTGCAAACATAACCGACCCATTTTTTTAAGGCTCATGCGCACTCGATAGTTGAGCAATTCTCCATCCACATAGGTGCCATTTGAGGAATTTAAGTCTTCGATGAAGTAGATCTCCTCTTGTCTGGTAACTCTGGCATGTCTGCGACTGACTGCCTCTCCCGGCAGATATCCATTACAGCTTTTATCGCTGCCAATCACATAAGGAAAACGGTCAAGCACTAAGTCTGCCTGTTCCCCCTCTCCTTCATACCGCAGCACTCCCTCGACTTTTTGAGGGATGTCCGACAAAAGTACCGTGGGATGAATATTCCGATCTTCTTTCTCTTCATCCGGCAAAAACACAAATACCTCTTCCTTTTTAGTCCTGTTCCTTTTCGCCGCTTTCCTTAGCTGCGTTTTTCTAGTATCCCCGCCAAAATACCTTTTTACTCGATTGCATACTCCTTGCCAGAATGCCTGGATATCCTCGCCGTATTTGTGTCCCCCATTTTTCGTCTGTTTCTCCGTCGTCTCCTTTGGGCATATCTCCACCGTCTGCTTCTGCTGTGGCGGATACTCTTTCTCCTGCACGGGCTCCTCTTCCCTATTATAAACAACCCGAACATCCTGCAATAATTCCATCAGGCCATATCCCTCCTGCCGCGTGTTCTCATACAGAGCGTACATTAATTCTACTGCTTTGTCGTCCTTGTGATCAACTCTCGTCAGCAAATATTCCGCCAGCTCAGCAAAAGATCGGTAAAGCTTACGATCATAACCGGGATAATAACAAAAATAAATCATTTCATTACGACTGTCCACAAATATGGTATTCGGCAAAAGCCACAGATGATCGGGTGAAAGCAAAAGCCTTTCCAGCCGATTCGTGATCTCCAAAAGTTTTATCAACAGTCTGCATAAAAGCCCATAATCCAGTCTGCCATCCTCCAATAAAGTGTCCAACGCCTGTTTGCCTGTAATATCAAACCAAAGTTGACAGGTCTGATTTACACTGACTTGTTTTGCAAACAAGACGCCGCTGATTTGATTATGTTCTACCATAGACGACTCCCACTGTGTCAACTCTTTTTCCATTGCAGTCACCATATGGCTCGCATTGAGATGTCTGATATATTCTATGTTCATCCTAAGCCTACCTTTATTCAAATAATTTATTCCACATCTGTCTCTGTCTGAAGTCGGATATCGCGTCATATGAGCTTTCATTGGCCGCCGTCTCCCTTACTTCCACATACAGATTAACGCCCTGGTGCATTACTTCCACAAATACCAGCAATACAATAGGAAGCACCAATGCCGCCTCCACCGTAAATTCTGCTTTTACTCTTCTCAATATACCCTCCTTCTGCACACAGCCTGCCGTCACCTCCCACATATTATATTAAAGCGGTCTACCAACACATACCACATATCAAGGCAGTCTCCACCCACAATTATGCCACAACACCGCGACATACCCCGCCAGTAAGAAAGGATAGAAGGGAACGCTAGACTCCCGGTTACACTTTTTGGTAAACAGCAGCAGTAATCCTGTGATTCCTGCCAGATAAAGCGCACTGATAAACATCCGCAAGAAATCCCATAATTCCAAATACATCGCACCGACGATCAGAATCCACCCGTCGCCAGCACCGATTTTGCCCCGTGACAAACAGGAAAGGGCAAGCATCACAATTCCTATGCCTATTCCTGTCAGCACGGAAATCCACTGTGTTCCACTGTCAGCAGTCCGAAACAGAACACCTCCAAAACCCAATACCACTATGGCAGCCGTACTTACTTCTTTTTTCTTATAATCTTGATAGGATAATAGTGACAATCCTACGAAAAATAGTATTTGCTCTACTCCTGTATGATTCATTTTCAAACTCCTCCACAACGGCGGCAGGAACTTCGATTGCCCACTGCGGACAACCTGATACGATAGACTGTTCGCTTCAGGCCACTGCACTGCAGTCTGCAATGATAAGCATTTCCCTGGTTGGTGATAAAAATATTACCGTTTTTGCCTGGATTTTCTCCCATGGCGCAGCGGCGGCAGGGAAAATATTTTCCTCCGTCCTCGTTTCTCATTTCGCCAAGGCCGCCCGCCGGCACACATTTGACGGATAAATTGAGATAACTGCAATCCTCTGATCGATGATATACCGTTCCCGTTTCCGTGATATAAACCCATTGATTATCTGTCTCCCCCTCACTGCCGCCTGTCCATCCGATCCACTTGTGGCAGACTGCCTTTGACGCCATGGACATTTTGATCTTCCCAAATACGGTGAGCGGGCATGTCATTTGGTAATCCACGACAAGTGATACGTAATCTTCGTCCCATTTAGACTGTGACAAGCGTATACCCGTCATACCACCGTCGATATAGTCCACGACACTCCCGGCATGTGACAACTCCCGGCCGAGCAAAAGCCATGCCATCGACTGTCCCTGGACATCATCTGCCGCCATTGCAACCGCAAGTTCTGCACTTACACGCGTAACTGCTTTCTGCATCACGATCTGTACCTGCATAACCCGAAATAAGAATAACAGACAGACAAAAAAACAGACGCAGATTGGCAGAATCCATGCCGCTTCCACCGTCATAGCACCACAAAGGCATGTGTCGCATGGTGTCTCTTTTCCTGGATATAAAGGAGTTATGATGGCATTTTTATCTATTTTCTTTTTGGGGAGAGTTTTCCTTTCATTTTTTTTATTTATGGACAACGGATAAAGAGACACCATGCGACACCTGCCTTTCTATGGTAAATAAGATATCTGTTTTGTTTTTTGGAAACAATAATCACTTTCTCCCGGACTACCGACGACAATCAATGACGTAAACCGTCCGTCCGCCTGATAAGACGACTGGCATGTCATCTTGGTAATCAAAGCATCCATGGCAAAATTTGGATATCCGTCGCTTTGAATCTGCTTTTCAATCAAATCCATCATACGATAGGAAAGCTGTTTTTTTCCTTTTGCCCACAGCATCTGTTTTAAATAATCCTGATAAGAAAAACCGTGCTCGCAATGCTTTGCTTTGGCTCCGCTATTAACTACCTGCATCATATCGGCAGTATCAGTTGTCCATTCCGCGCTGTTTTTTAGAAAAGATACCCGATCACCTGCCAAAAGCGCGCGCACATCGAGCAAACTCTCCACAAAAGCCCAGGCAGCCATAACGCCTACTTGCACTGCCCGGACAACCGGTGGATTGGCCGAAGCTCCAGCCAAACTGGCGGCCGCCGCCATCGCCTCCGCCTTTTTCTTTGCATCAAGCGATATACTGCAAAAATTAGCCGCTTCCCGCATTAACAATAGGCGCTCTACCGCAGCCTCCAGATTTGCTCTGTCACCATTTTTGCCACACAGCACATATTCCAATTCATAGGCGAGCTGGCGATCTGCCGCCGGACTAACAAAATCAGCTAGTACTGTCCCGCAATATTCCACCGCTAAAATTTTTTCCCCAAAGGAAGCATTGCTCGTATCATTACTGTTCCCTTTTCTCAATACCCTCTGTGAAACACACTGATTAAAATCTGCTGTCTTTTTCGATACAGACTCCAGATTTGGCACAACTAGACCCAAAACTGCCGTCTGCTTTAATTGCCGCGCCAACTCCAGCGGATTTTCGTTTCTCTCGGATGTCTGTGATGACGATATAACCTCCGCCGCTTCACTGCCTTCTGTTGCCTGTTCCTGAGCCTGCTTCCTGGCCTCCTCCACTGCCGCCAAACCCGATTCTACACCATCTTTCGCCTCAGACATCTCCTCCACCTGCTTATTTTGTTCATATTGCTGCTTTTTCTCCTGCAAAACGCTGGCGGGAAGCTTCTCTTTCATTGCTGCTGACGCCGCCTTGAGAAAAACCGAACCTTTCCCGTCAGTCAAAAGCTGGTATTCACTGCAGCAAATATCACTGACTGTAAGCGAAAAAAAGCTGCCCCCAATTTCTCTTCTCTCTAAATTTTCCTGAAGCGCTTCCAAGTAAGCTCCTGTCACAAAATCTACGGAAAATTCGTCTGTCCCATAAGCTCCGTCCAGTGCAAGCACACCATAGTTCTGCCACAAGGCCGGCTGATATTGGGCAAAAACAGAATCCATACAAAGTTGGGATACCCCCTCGGCCACTGTGTTTAATCCGTGTACATAGGCAGCCTCAAGCAGCGCAAACAAGAAAGATGCGATCAACATGATAGTCAGCGCAGCAAAAATTGTTATACTCCCCCGCTTTCTCATTTTATTTTCTTAACCCCTGTATTGATGGTTTTGAAAATCGTATTAACGACGCCTTGTATCTTGTCTTGAAACAAAGCTACCAGCCCGATCAATACAACCACAATCAAGATCAGCTCCACGACACCAACACCATCCTCTTCTTTTAAAAACTCCATAAATCCACGCATAATAATAACCTCCTCTTTTCATATACAATCCATAATTGATAGGTAAAAAATTGTTGCTGCTAGTCTTTCCCTCACATTTGAAAAGACAGCAGCGCAGGCACCAATAATATCGTCATCATCACCAATAACAGCGCCATCATCGGAAACAACATTTTTGTCCCCGCTTCCTCCCCATACTTTTTCGCTAGACTCCTGCGCTCTTCAAACGCGGCTTCCGCCTCCTGCAACAGCAGCTCCATTAACCTGTGATTTCCTTTTTTCATATTCTGCGCCAGAATATTGCCCAGTCTCCGATAACGCTGCAAACCGCACCGTTCTCCAAAGTGCTGGTATGCTTTCAGTTCGCCGGCTCCGCTTTGTATCTCATGCACAGTCAGACACATCTCCTCATAAGCTGGCAGAATTTCTCTGTGCCCTTTCATTTTTCCTTTCGCATAGGAAGAAACAATACGTTCCCATGCGCCGGACAAAGACATGCCCGCCCCCAAAAGCAGCGCTAATTTGCTCACAATATCAGGATATTCCAATAAGAGCTCCTTTTCTCTCTTTTTTTTCTTTTCCCGCTGCCTGTTCTGCTCTGCGGCAGGCAGCAAAAGTGCCACAATTACGCCGAACAATACTATTTTTTCAGGCATAAAATTATTTGGAACGGAAAAAGTTACCGGTATTTCCATGATTTTCTCTGGCAATGTCAAATATTGTGTCCCCCGCCGTTCTCCTTCTCGGTTTATCACTTGTATAAGCGTCTCGGCAAACAGCTCGCTCCGGCTCAATTTCTTCGGATAGACTCGAATTGGAAAACGATAGATGCTCTGACTGTCCCCGCAAGTGAGTGTGACTGAAGCCTCGGTCACTATTCCTTCCTCAGGCATCATCTGCATGACAATGTTTCCACGATAGTCAATCACTTCATCCTTAAACTTCCACTCCGCCTCTACTAGCCCGCTCTGATAACTGCTGCGCAATACAACTGAGCGATCGATCTTGTCAACAGACTCATTTTCACCGGGAAATTCCACTGTAATCTCCTCTTTGGCTGCCGCAAGATACTGTTGCTCCTGGGCAGCCGTCAACCGCTGTTCTGGGACAGTCAAGACCAGTTCTGCCCTTTCTTTACCCGTCCTCGCCACGATACGCTGCTCATAATCGCCCTCTCCGACCGGATTTCGCGCAAGGCGTATCCCTTCCGTCAAGACAGGCGCTTGCCACGCGCCAATCGCACTAAGAAGTCCAAACACACTGGCTGCCAAAACTAAGAGCAATGACTTTTTTAAAATAGGAGACAACCGTTTTCGCCAAACGAGCAGCAAAAGCACAACAAATAAAATGAGTACAGTACACAAAATCATTCGACACCACTCCTCCTTTCTACTTTTGCGGCAATGCGATAAGCAATTCGCGCAGGCAATTCCGCATCAACCATCAACCATCTACGATTATACTTTTATGTTCATCACTTTCCCAGACCACCAGACAGCCGCCGCATAAACCGCCAGCGCTGCCGTCATCAGTAACACTCCAGAAAGGTTCCCATACAACGGTTCTAAAAATCCCCTAGAGGTAAAATTGATGTAGGCCAGCAAAAGCAGTGGCATTATATACATAATCTTACTCTCAAACTTTTTTCCGGCTATGGCTGTCTGAATCTCCTGTTCAACTTCTATTTTTGCACCTAAACGCTGTACAGTGGTCCGTATAATCGCTACAAAATCACCGCCACTGCGCTTGGCAAACGAAAATATTTCCGCAAAACTCTCAATATCTTCGCATCCGCTGCGAAGCGCAAAGCCAGTCAACGCTTCTTCCAACGGCTGATTCATGCTGACTAAGCTGTTGATTTGTATAAATTCCTTGACAATCGGCTGCTGCTTGCCATAGAGCATCATAAGATCATGCTCCGCCTCCTTCCAGGCATTTTCCATAGAATATCCCGCCAAAAGTGCAGCCGCCACTGCCATCATTCCCTCTTTGAAGCCAGATAACAGCAAATTTCTTTGTCTTGCTCCACGATAATTCTTATAAACCCTCAAAACATATCCGTACACGAATGGCAGCAGCAATAGCCCTAAAATGCTGCGGTAAAACAGCCAGGCGACTGCCAGGGCAAATGCAGCGGCAACCCCAACGCACCATACATAATCCGCTATCTTACATTTGTATTTCCTGTAATCCATCCCCACACCTCCGAATTCTGACTACACAAAATCAATTGTATTCTGTCTACTCTGAATATCCCGCGTTCTGTCTACACAAAATCAATTGTGTTCTGTCTACGTCGGATATCCCGCGTTCTGTCTAAACAAAATCAATTGTGTTCTGTCTACATCGGATATCCCGCGTTCTATCTACACAAGATCGTATTCTGTCTACTCTGGATATCCCGCGTTCCGCCACTTATCTGTATGCTGCAGACGTCCGACTTTCTGCAGCTCTCCACATACGTTCCCGTGATCAATCCCCGTCTGTACAAAACGAAATATTTCATTGAGTACCACCTCCCCCTCAAACACGCCTGTCACCTCTGTGATGCTTAACACCCTGCGGCTTTTATCGCGCAGCCTGCCCAGATGGACCAAAATATCGATGCCCGACGCAATCTGACTTCGGACGGCAGCGAGCGGTAAATCCATTCCCATCAACACCATCGTCTCCAGACGACTTAGCATATCGCGGCAAGAATTTGCATGGCCGGTGGAAAGACTGCCGTCATGACCGGTATTCATAGCCTGCAAGACATCCAATGCCTCTGCGCCGCGACATTCGCCAACAATAATCCGTTCCGGCCTCATTCGGAGCGCTGCTTTAATCAGATCGCGTATCGTAATCGGCGCCACACCCTCGGTGTTTGAATTCCTCGTCTCCAAGCGAACTAGATTTGGTTTTTCCACCAGCTGCAATTCAGCCGCATCTTCAATAGTTATGATGCGTTCCTCCCCCGGTATAAATTGAGACAGGGCGTTGAGAAATGTTGTCTTTCCTGAGCCTGTCCCGCCTGATACAAAAATGTTATATCCCGCTCCAACTAACAGGGAGAGCATTTTAGCGGCATCGGCCGAAATAGAACCGCACCGGACTAAAGATTCCATCAAAATCGGATTTTTCGGAAATTTTCGGATTGAAATGGCCGAACCATCCAGCGACACCGGTTCCAATACAATATTGACGCGGGAGCCGTCCGACAATCTCACATCGACGATGGGGGACGCCTCATTGACCATGCGATTGCTGCTCGCCACGATCTGCTGTATCACGTCGTTCAGCTTCTCCTTTGAGGAAAACTGCCGTTTGTCCCGGTGCATCTTTCCGCCCTTTTCATAAAAGATACGGGATGCGCCATTGACCATAATTTCCGTTATCTCGTCATCCTCCAACAGCTCCTGAATCACATCCAGTTTGCGCAGGGCGTTAAACAGCGCCTTTTCCAGGCTTTCCCGCTCATTTAATCCAAGCATTTTCTGCCTGGCATATACAGCGGTCTTTTCCTCCACCATGCGATATACATCCTCATCTACAAGCTCCTGATTGAGATCTATTTCTTCCAAAATCTGTGCCTGCAGTTCTCTCACTGTCTTGGACTGTTCCACTCTTTGCCCCCTTCCAGATAGCTGCGCACATAATCGCCAAAATCACTATAATTTAGCTGACGCAGCACATCCATACCACCTTGGATGCCCTTCGCGCTGTAGGGAAGATTCACAAAACAGAGTTGTTGTCCGAACCGTTCTCCTACCGTCTCCTCGAGATATTTCATAAAATGATTTTTCCTACACTCATAGTAAAATCCCTGGCGCATTGGGCAATACACTACACTGCAAAGCTTAAGCATCTCCGAAAACTTTGCCAAACCGTCGCCAAAATCAAGTAACAGCATCTCAAAATCGGTATTTTGCACGATAAACGCTATGACTGCTGTCAAATCCTCCATCGTCATTTCTCTCAGGTTGGCCGGATTATAAAACGGAGCAATATAGGAAATACCTTCGCTTTGATATACACATTGATAAAAGGTCTCCGGCTTTAGACGGCCTTTTCGCAGCTTTATCAGCAGATCTCCCAGATCGCGCTCTCCCTCAAGGTCAAACAATTCCACAAAACCGGAACATGCGATGAGATTTATATAGAGCACTTTCCTTCCCGCCGCTGCCTGCTGCCTTGCCAATACCATAGAAAACGGCATTTGCATCTCATGCCCGCAGGGAGAATAGACACCAATCACTTCCGTGTGCAAAAGTTTGTATTCGTTCCCATCCCGTAATATACTTTTTTGTGACAAAGCAATTATTTCGTGCAGTATTGTCTCCATACTCTGATAGCGAAAGACGCACGGCATCTTTTCGCACCCATCCTGATAATTGCCTGCCTCACCTACCTGTGAACACGCTTCCGCCAGATAAAGAACGGGAAACCGGCGTTCCCAGAGCGCCTTAGCCAGCGTGAGAAAGCCGCTGCCGACTAAAACGAGATCAAACTGGCAATGCATCGCGCCTTCCACGAAATGCTTTACATCCGAAAATACATGAACCGCGATCTCCTCGGCCTTATGCTCCATCAGATAGGTCACAAAGCGTTCCTGATATTCCTCCTCCTCTTCGCAAAAGGCAATCGTAATTTTATGCAATTGTACACCTCCAGATTGTGATAAGATAACTTGTCAAAATAAAAATTGAGAAATGTATCTGAGTTTTTGCTTTCCAGTCATAGGTTCCCTTACATTTTCGATACAGAATCTTACATACGCCCGCGGCTGCGGCTGCAATAAGCGCAGTCAAAATTAATCCCATAATCTGGCGCAACGAAAAATAACAGGCAGTAACGGAAAACAATTTGATATCACCCGCGCCCAACACGCGCAGCTGAAATAAAAGATATAATAAGATAACCGGTATAGAAATATTTACGAGACCGTAAATCAGTCCTGCGGCTCCTTCCCACACGTAACGGCAGACAAGTCCGCACAATAATCCGAAAGCAATCAGCCGGTTACTGATTCGATACTCCCGGAAATCCTCAATCACTGCCGCCAGCAGTACGGGCAGCGCTATGAGGCATCTCATTCCCCCAATTCATCACCTCTTTCATTAGTTTGTGAATTGGATTATAGCAACTGTATGATCTTTTGTCCATTGCTTTCACAATATTCGTGTTTTTTTGTCACATTATCACAAAAATTTGCAGGCACTAACCGCATACAATAGCAAAACACCGCCAAAACCAAGGCCTCCGGTTGTCAAAAGGCTTACCATATTCCATCCCACAAAAAGATCAATCTGCCGCTTGGCCAAAAACTGATTGATGTAATAAATACTCCCCATGCCAAGCACCATGCGCAGTATGACCCAAAATAACATATTCCATAACCTGCGCGTCAGCTCTTCGCGCGTAAAACTCCCCCAAAAATCTCTCATAAGATAACCACGCCTTTCTTAAACCTGAAATTTTTGCACTGTTCTCTTAAAAAATAACCATTGTAACTGTTATGATATCTTTATTCATACCTTCCACTGTTTATGACAAAATACTATTTTGAGGCCATGCTGCATAGCAGAACAAAATACCCGTTCGTTTCCGGAAAATGACACCTCATTCGATTCACACTTTTTCCCTAAATTTGAATAGAATGGAAACTGCCTGACTATACTTATAAGAGAAGAGGAGGAGCTTTGCATATGCGTCTATTTAAATCAGCCCCACCAAGAGATGAACATTACACTTTACTTATGAAAGATCTCCACCAGACCACCGTTGCCCTGCAGGATGCCTACAGCAACCTCTCGAATGCCGTAGACCCGGATCTGATCGACTGTTATATCTACCAGCTCAACTCTGTACAAATGCGCTACAAATTTCTGTTAGCATCATTAAAATCCTATAAAGCAGATATGCCGGTGACATAGGCGTCTGTCACCTGAAATCGAGTAGAAAAGGACCAAAAAAGAGGATTCCTATGCAAGGAATCCCCTTTTTTGGCTGTTGATATCCTGATATGTCTCTGTCACATCGTTCCTGCCATAAGTATAACCTGCAAAAACCTGCTCCGCATTTTGCATCAGCGGCTGGGAATGATCTGACTTCGCTACCTCTACAAAGCTGGCATAAAGCTTACGCATAAGGCGCACCGCCTCACCGGCGCTGTTGAACTGGCGCTTATAGATCGCCATCGCAATCCCTTCTCTGCAATACACATAGATCCGGTAAAGATCTTTTGCCATATCCTGTGAAAAATCAAGGGCGCCAATCAGCTCATTTACGGCGCGCTCCCCGCCGCGAAGCGCGCTCTTGTAGCTTTCCCAGTCCTCCGCGGCGCAGGCAGCTTCCGCCTCCTCCAAATATGCAAAGAAAATATCATACACTACGACTACAAGTCCACTGCGGTTGCACTGGCTGACTCGTCTGGTAAATTCCGAAATTTTTTCTTTCCTCAAAAAAATCCTCCTTAAAGCCGGTTCCTACAAGATTGACCCAGGCACTCCAACGTCCCGCGCAAATCACTGCGATTTACAAGTAGTTTACTGCATAATCTGCAACACCTGCTGCGGCAGATCGTTCGCCTGCGTAAGCACAGAAATCGCCGCCTGATTGAGCACATTCTGCTGTGTATAGTTTGTCATTTCCTCCGCCATATCAGCGTCTGTCAGACGCGAAATGGCACTCGTCATATTCTCCTCAAAAGTGTCAAGACTGGCAACCGAATGTTCCAAACGGTTCTGATAAGCCCCAAGGCTCGAACGAACGGCGGATAGCTGGCTGACCGCTTTGTCAATCGTGGCAATCGCTCTGTCCGCACCGGTAACAGTCGTTACATCAACCCCATCCACATAGAGACTCTTCGAGGAAACCTCGGGAATCCGCACAGACATATTCTGGTCTTTATTTGCGCCGATATGAATAATCATCGGTCCAATTTCCGTCACCTCAAACTCCAGCTCACCGTTGAACACAACCCCGGTGGGCGTTCCGTATGCATCAGTCTCAGGAGCGCCGTTTTCGTATCCCGCATCTACGACAAAGGACATGGAAAAACCGTCCACGTCGGATACTGTAATCTTATTTCCATCGTATGATACCGTCGCCGTGTTGCTAAATCCTTCCCATGTATAATTGTTACTACCAGCCGGATTAGCTGCCAGAACCGGATTCTCGCCGGTCGGGCTTAAGATCGTATCGCCCACTTTCTGTCCGTACACATAGATATCTCCCTGTTTATGAACATCATAATCGCCGGATGGACCAAAACCGAGCTTCGTTGCAAGTTCCTGACTGTCAAACGTAAACTTCGTGACGCCGTTTTTTCCATAGGCATCGGAAATGAATGTAATACTTCCATCGTTTTCGTCCCTCTTAGCCAAAGTTTCTCCGACCTGCGCACCGTCTCTAATTTTTTCATAGACCTGGTCGTATGTGTCTGTGGCTTCGATTGATATCTTAGATCCGTTGACGGTAAAGACTCCCTTGATTCCGATCTCTGCATTGCCTCTAAAGTCGACTCCGCTCGTCGAAGACTCCGCCTGTGTCGCTGCTTTCTCAATGGTGAGTTTATAGTTCCCTGGCTTTACATGATCAGAAATATTAACGCGTTCTGCATGATCGGTAAAAACCTTTGTGTCAAGCGAACCGTCAAGCAGCGGTTTCGTATTGTACTCCGTATCCGTTGAAATGCGGTCCAACTCGTCCTTTAAGGAGTCAATCTCTGCCTGAATCGCCTGCTTATCTTCCAGTGACATTACCGCATCGTTGGCCGCCTGCACGGCAAGCTCGCGCATACGCGATAAGATACTGGTGCTCTCGTTTAGGGCGCCGTCCGCAATCTGAATTACGGAAATACCGTCTGAAGCGTTTCTCGAAGCGCGGTCTAACCCGTCGATCTGCGCCTGCATCTTATTGGAAATGGCAATTCCTGCCGGCGCATCTTTCGCATGATTGATTTTCAAACCTGAGGAAAGACGCTCCATGGATTTTTTCAGATTCCCCTCGATGTTGAGCAAATTGTTATTGGCAATTGCTGCTGATAAATTGTAATTGATTTTCATATGTTATGCTCCTTTAACTCTCTATTGCGCATCCATGCCCTCTTCCCTGTGACATTCCTTGTCTTCACTGGTTACTATATCGGTCATTTTGTCATTTCCCTAAAGTTTTTTTCAAAAGTTCTAAAAAGTTCCCGATCGTAAATTCCTGCCAAATCGTATTCTATAAAATCATTTGCATTTTGCCCGTACTTGTATTATAATCAATACGTTCTTGGACATACTATTTTTGTGCCAGCGGACAAACTCAGTTGTCACAATTGCCAACTTAAAAAAATTCTTCTTACAGAATGCACCATGTTTTGTAAGATTCAAAGGAGGACAAACAAATGGCTCAGGTATCAAAACAGACCATGATTGGAGAATTACTTCAGATTGACCAGGATGTAGCGCCTATTCTTTTAAATATCGGTATGCATTGTCTCGGATGCCCTTCTTCCCAGATGGAGACCATCGAGGAAGCGGCTATGGTACATGGCATCGACCCAGACGCACTGGTTTCACAGATCAATGACTTTCTTGCAGGAAACAGCGCTGCTGTGAATGCTTAAAAGTGAATGGAGCAGTCTTTCCCTGCCCGTTAATGAAAAAAAAGCGGAGACCTTACACAATGCATGTGACTGGTCTCCGCTTTACTTTTGACCTCTCCTACACTTCAGCCAGGGTCTGTAGTGCTCTCCCCTTTATAATTAGGTCAAAATGCTCGCCAAAAAACGCCCCCGCGGCAGGAGTATATGACTGCTGACGGGCGTACTCAGACAAAATATTGCACACTTTATTAAACTCCTCCGGTGTCTGGGAGCTTTTATTTACGAGCAGATAGTATTTGCGGTTTTTCATGTTTTTGTACAAATCATTTGCTCCGGTGTAAAAGCCGTGGAGCACATGGGCTAGCTCCACGATCTCTGCCAATTCTCTGAATACAAAGAGCTTGGTGATATCCACTAACACCTGCACTTGTTTCTTACTGCCCGCTTTATCCCCGTCTGGCGGTGTGGAATTATCCTGCTTTTCTCCCTCCTGCTTTTCCGTTGCCTCCTGCATCTTTTTAAATAAATCCAAGATACCGTCGGCGCCTTCCGGCTGTGACTGCGTCGCTGTAGAGCTGTTGAACTCCTCGTACACATCCTCCATATCAGGTTCTGAAAATTTAGAAAACCGGGTGTCAAGCTCCTCGGGATACTCCACTTTGGTAATCAGCAATATAACGGTGTCCGCCGACAGGGGGATCGCCTCTATCATAAGCGGGATGTCATCGGCCTCAAATCCAAACTCATACTCAGCCTGCTGCATCATATCGCGGAACAACATCTTCGCTTTCTCCGTTCCATATGCAAGCTCGCTGATCTTAAGCTGACGTTCAGCTAAATCTTCCCGTGTTAAAGTACAACGAATCTGATTTTCATTTACTTTTTCTATCTTCATATCTATCACGCCTTTCCGTTTCTGCCGCGTCTGTACTGACACGCACAGTAGTCTCTCATCTTTACCGGAAAACATCATAAACCGTACATTTATTATAATCAAATGCCCTGTTGATGTAAAGTATGCGATTATATTAAATCTTTCTAAAACAAATTTGCCAAAATTTACCCGCATTTTTTTGTGTATTTTTCACAAAAAAACAAAATATCGTTGCAAAACGATAAACAGCATGATATAAAAAATGCATGAGATGTGGGTCTGACAATTCCTGAAAGGAGCAGATTCTCATTCAACAAAATATTTTGTTTGGCAAATATCGCATTTTATCCACTCTTGGCACTGGCAGCAGCAGTACCGTCTATCTTGCCGAACATCTGAAATTAGAGACTTATCGTGCGATTAAATGTATCCCCAAAGATCATACGCTGATATCTTCTCCCGCTTTTCGCAATGGCTGTTCCACAGAAGCCGTTCTGTTAAAAGCTCTCAATCACCCTGGTATCCCCCGCATCTATGATATCGAAGAGGACGAATCTTTTCTTTACCTGATCGAGGAGTATATTTCAGGTGACTCACTGGACATTTTTTTGTCCAATCCGGAACATATTTCCCAGCAGATTATCATCCATTTTAGTATCCAAATATGCGACATTTTAAATTATCTGCATCATATATCGCCATATCCTATCCTATATCAGGATTTAAAGCCGGAGCATATTATAGTATGTGGAAATCAAATAAAAATAGTCGATTTTGGAATCGCTGATTATTTTACCAATGCGGGAAATCAATTCCAATTATACGGAACAGATGAATTTACGGCACCGGAAGCGCGAAACGGCGAACCGGTCACACCGGCCTGCGACATATACAGTTTGGGAAAAATTATGCAGTATATGGCCGGCCGCGCCCAAATTTCCTGTTGCGCATCTTTATTCACCATCATAAAAAAAGCATCTGCCACTAAATCAACACAACGATATGAAACGGCTGTCGACCTAAAAAAAGCACTTCTGACGCTTCTGACCGAAGCACAGCCACAGATTCCACATCTCATAAATACGATCGGCGTTGTGGGAAGCAGAGCGGGCGCAGGCGCGACTCACATATCGCTCTCGCTCGTCACGACTTTAAACAGTCTGGGCATTTCCGCTGTCTACGTGGCATCCAATGTCTCAAATGAATTTTCTTCTATGCAAAAATATCATAAACATTTGAAAGAGCATGACGGTATCTACCACTGCAAAAATCTCACTGCCTCCCCCGCCTACGGAACGGCAGTCTCTGATCCGATCGATAACAAGTCAATTCGCGTTATCGACTACGGCTCTCTTACCCCTGCGCAGTTTAATGCGCTGCAGGGACCTGATCTTCTTGTGGCGGTCATCGGCGGCAGTGATTGGGAACTGTCGGAAACACTTGGTTTTTGCACACGGGTGACCTCCGCAATCCCTACAGTGTATCTCTGTAATTATGGAAACCAACACGCCGCCAGACGGCTGGCAGTATTTCTACGCAAAAGAATTTTCTGCTTTCCCGCGGATGCAGACACTTACCGTGTCACAACTGAAAAACAACGACTGGTCATTTCTATCTGCAAACAGAAAGGAGGACGCAAATCATTTTTGGCATTGATAAAAGAAAATCTTCCACCCCTGTCACCATAGGTCTATTCGGCAGCTGCCACGGCATGGGAGTCACACATCTGGCTATTGCCCTAGGCAATTACTGTCATTCCAAGCTGCGCAAAAAGACTGCTATTTTAGAACTGCATGATAGAGGAGAATTTTGCACTCTCTCCCCCGAAAACACGGATACGTCTTTTTGCCTGCACGGGCTCACCTATTATCCACATGTCGGCAATGACTCCCTGCCCGCACTGCACAATCGTGGGTATGAATACCTGATCCTCGATCTGGGCAGCATGGAAGACGGGCAGGAATCCGAATTTCTGCGCTGTGACAGGAAAGTGGTTTTGGGAAGCCTTGCCCCATGGAAAGCCGGCTATCTGGAAAGCCTGTTTACTGTTTTTGACAAAAAAGAAATCGACGGAGAAAGTTTCTTTTACCTGGTACAAGCAGGACAGAAGCAGGACATTACCGATTTTACCCGGAACTATCATGTGACATTTTCTCCCATTCCTTTTATCAAAAATCCGTTTCATATCGATAAAAATTTATTCACATTTTTACAAAATCTTGCAGACTGACTGCTGCTGCCTGTCAGATCATAGGCGTCTTTGTAGTAATATATCACTTTTGCAGCCAGCGAATTCCTTTTGGCTTCACATTATGGAGGAACAATATGGACACCGAACATATGAAAAATCTCTATTTGGAATTATCTGAATTAGAGCATGGCGGCACAACCATCTGGCTGGAGGGTCATCCGAGCAGCTCCATAATGGTTACCAGCCAGCTGTGCCTCCATGACGAAATCACCTATATGCGAGACTATATTTTTGATGAGGGGGTGTTAAAAGAATTACATTTTGATAGAATCAGTGATGAAACGGTAAATAATAAAAAGATAAAACACAAAAAAAGATAACGAGTCCTCAATGCCGTTTATCTTTTGCAAATGATTTTATAAGAATTAACACCGCAAGGGGCCATTGTTCATATCGAAGCTGGCCCCTTGTTGCAATATTCCATATGTGATCTACTTCTTAACTTGATTCCTTATGAGATCTACTTCTTAACTTGATTCCTTATTACCCCTACTTTTTAACCTTTATGCTTTTCACCTTGTCACTCCAGTCAGAATAATAAGTGATGCCGGAAACTGTTTTGTATGTTCTTATCCGCAGATAATACCTATTATTTTTCTTTAATTTACCAATGTGTATCGTGATTGATTTTGACGTACAGCTCTTGGCTTTCTTAAACTTATTATTCAAAGCATATTGAAGTTCATAGCCGCTGACTTTTGACACTTTCTTACTTTTTACTGTTATTTTTCGTCCTTTATGATTGGTGCATTTTGATATAGAAGGGGTGATCAATCGGCAAATTTTCTTTTCATCACTGTACTCGCTTTGGACGCTGTCTTTATATGCCTGTATACGGTATACATACATGGCAGCATTTTTTGCTTTGACAGATTTGTCCGTATAAGTAACAGTATTACCATTTTTGATTGTTGCAGCTCTGCTCCAACCACCACCCGTTTTTTTCCGGTCAATATAATAGCCATCGGCCTGCTCTACAGCCTTCCAGCGAATGACAATGCCTTTTGCCGTATTAGACAGATTCGATACTACCGGCTGCTTTAATGTTACCGGCGCCGGTTCTACAGGTTCCTGTTTCTCACTGTCTGGAATCACTGGATTTACGATAACGGAAATCTCTGTCTCAATGATGTGGTAACCCAAACTGTCAGATGGGGTAAAAATAACAGGATATTTCGTACGGCCGCTATCTGCTGCAGATGGCTTTGTTTCAGGATTTTTCCAAGAGAAACTTCCCTCAACATTTGCAGCGCCATCCGTCAGAACAGATTGCGCCAGACTCTGCCCCTCCGTGATAGCTCCCGCATTCGGCAGTACATTTATGACTGGAACTGCCTTTTGGATAGAAAATGTCTTACTGCTCTCTCCAAACGGAGCATAGAGCCCGACACCTTTCACAATAGCCTTAGCCTCCCCTGGAGACAGGTTGGATTCATAAGTTACCGTATAATCTTTTCCCAATGTCAAAATTGTCCCATTTGTCAACCTGACTGTAAGCTCCGGCTCGATGGCTTCACCCGTATAAGCACAATCAGTAATATCTTCCACAATGATCTGCTGTTTGTCCCACATCATGTCAGAATCAGAGGATGCAATATTTTTATAATGAGCGAGAGTTTTTTCAGTCGCGTCATAAATAGCAATGTCAAAACCTGTGGTATTATTAAATTCTAACAGATAATATGTATGCTCCTTTTGGGGACAGAGTGAGCCATAAACCGGATGGTTACTGTCAATGCTGCTGGCGAAAAAGTCAAGAAGCTCACCATATGTTTTCGTTAAGCCAGTTTCCTTCGTCATGTTAAACATTCCGCATGCCATCTGTGCTGATTCCACGCTCTGGAATGTGGACGAATCATAGCCACACATATAAATATCCGGGAAGAAAAATAAAATTAATTCCGCGGGAATACTCGAATCCACATCAATAATTCCAAGGGCATCCAAATCACTTTGCTTAGAAGGATATAGCCCAGTCGGCGTCCCCGGATGTCCCTTATAATAATAAACATACGAATCACCGTAATAGGCCTTAGCCAGTTCTGCATAGTCTTTAAACCCAGGCTCATTATTGACCGTACTGCCAAGAAACAGCATAATCGGTTGTTTAGCCTGATTAGCCGCTTCAAACATATCGTTATCAAAATGATACAGTGTCTTGAATTCTTCGTCTTTCTCAACACTCTGCACACTTTTTAACATGGCAGACACACTTTTGACGGTGCAGTTAGCGATTACCTTTTGTAAAAGTTCCTCATTATCAATTTTAAAGGTTCCAGAAGTCCGTGCTACCCACCACTCTACATTCTCATCCTCTGCCGCCACAGCCGCATATTTAGGCAGCGTAGTCAATGTCAAAGATGTAAAGGACTTATATTTTGCCCATGCAGGGTCAAATTTTCCTTCCGCGCGCGTTTTGCTCTTTAATTCTTCCCAGTCACGGCGCATATCGTCGTACAGTGCGCCGTCGCTGTCAGAGGCAAAGGTATCGTTAAAGTAAGAATAAGTACCGCCTCCATCCGAAAGAAGAACTACTTTATATTGAGATTCCGGAATCTGATTCGCCACTAAAAGCAGCAGCATATTTTCTACAAAATTATCGGTATAATAGAGCTGAAAAAAAGAATCGGGTCCGATTTCGTATAGATCACGAATGTATGCAGACATTCTATTGCGGGTGTCCAGCCACTTCTGCCCGCCCCACGTGACACCTTCAAAATCGGAATCAATACCATTTGGGAGCTTATATACATTTTCCGGAAGATTATTCCAGTCCCAGGAAGAGGCTCTCTCAAAAACAGCGAACGTCGGGATGGGATTTCCCTCCGCGCCCTTGGTAATACAGTAGTCGGTCTGCTCCCAGAGCGACAGCGAAAACAAAACTGCTGGAAATGTAGCGCTGATAGGAGCTAAATTGTAAACATCTGCAACAATGCCCACAGTAACTGGTTCCGATACAAATACCGTCTCTGTTCCCTTTAGATATTCTACTTCTACCGAAAATTTGCCAAAATTCTTAAAATCCATGGTATATGTTTGCTTATCTTGCTCCAATGCGAAAGTATCCATGACATTTTGCGTGACTGTATCTTCGTAGTACATTTTTGCCGTTACTCTGACATGATCTGCACTATTCGCAGTTAAAATATCATTGACTGCTGCAATATGTACCGTCACAGCGGTATAGTTTGTTTGAGTCTGCTGCAATATAATATCACCCAACGTACTTGAAACGGCGATAGCTTTCGTAGTCTGTGACCCTGACGCGGGGATAGCACAAGGGCTCTCTTTTGCAACCCCAACCGCATAAACATGGTTTATTCCCATATCACCGGCTTGGGGCGCTGCCGTCACAGCTACAAAGGCAAATGCCAAAAAACAGGTGATTGTCCGCCTGCATATATGAAATAGCCACATACAAGTTGATTTGTTCGTTTTGTTCTGCATGAAAACCTTCTCCTTTTGATTGATACCGGCTAACCATAGTAGCAAATGTCACTTATATCCGCCAACCGTTTTCTTACTCAGGTTGTAAAAACTATACATAAAATGCTCTATTGTCTTGCCGCTTATTAACTATTCTTAGAATTATAAACAAAAATGCGACATCCTACAATAGACAAAAGATAGAATATGGCAAACTTTTTCTACCATTATTTCTATTCTTAAATTATTTTTAATTTATTTGCTTTTATCTTTCAATATGCTACAATAAACTATATTCCTAACTGCTATCTCCCGTACCATATTATGGGGGATATCCGATTGACAATTTCAAAAGAGAATGAGGTTCTTATGAAAAAAAAGCTGATACCGTTTATTGCAGTAGCCGTATTAATCATCATTATTGTACTGTGTATTGTTGTGGGAAATCTTATCGAAAAGTACACACCCACAAAAGAGCGTCAGGATTTGACGGAATACTACGCCATTTCTTCTGCACAGGATACTGCAATCGTTTTAAATAATGAAGTAATTGACAAGAAAGCCCGCATGATCGACGGCGTTGTATATTTTGATTTTGAGACGGTATCTATGTTCAATCCCCGGTTTTACTGGGATGCCAGAGAAAACAAGCTGCTCTATACCACTTCCACCGACCTTGTGACGGTAGATGTCGAGAGCTCCGAATACCGTATCACCAAAGACACCAAAAATCTCGGGCATACGATTGTCAAAGCAGATGCGCAGACCGCCTATGTTGCGGTCGACTTCGTAAAGCTTTATTCTGACTTTGCCTACGAAATCTACTCGGAACCGAACCGTATCCTGGTTACGACAGCCTGGGGCAGCTACGATACGGCACCGGTCAAGAAAGATACCGCCGTCCGTGTGAAAGGCGGCATCAAAAGTCCTATACTGGCTGATATCGCCAAGGACACGAGGGTGACCGTTCTAAAGCCAGACGAGACCTGGACGAAAATCGCTACGGAAGAAGGCATTATAGGCTATGTCAAATCTAAGCTTTTGGGAGAGATCACACAGGAGACAGCGACAAGCGATTATGTAGAAGAAACATTCACGCATATCACAAAAGATTTTAAAATCAATATGGGCTGGCATCAGGTAACCACGATGGCGGCCAACCAGAATATCGGCTCCGTTCTGATGAACACAAAGGGAATCAACGTGATTTCCCCCACATGGTTCTACCTCAATGACAATAACGGCAACATTGCCTCCCTTGCCAGCAAAGAATATGTCGATTATTGCCACCAGAATAATATCGAAGTCTGGGCATTGGTAAGCAATCTGGAGAATAAAGAAGTAAGCACCAATGAAGTTCTCACTTATACTTCCCGGCGCGAAACACTGGTAAACAATTTGATCTCCGCCGCCATCCAGTATAACCTCGACGGTATCAATGTGGACCTGGAGTCAATTGACGCAGAGATCGGCGACTCTTATATTCAGTTTATCCGGGAACTCTCGCTCAAATGTGCCAATAACGGGATTGTTCTTTCCGTTGACAATTATGTCCCAACGGACTATACCGCTTTTTACAACCGTGCCGAACAGGCGCTTTTTGCAGATTATGTCATTATCATGGCCTACGATGAGCACTGGTCGGGGTCGGAGGAAGCAGGATCTGTGGCCTCCATCGGTTTTGTGCGCGACGGCGTCACCAACACTCTAAAAGAAGTCCCAGCCGCACAGACAATCCTCGCCATGCCGTTTTACACCAGAGTGTGGAGCGAAACCCCCCTCGCCGATACAGACGAGAACCAGACGGCAAACGACGGAGCGGAATCTTCGGACAGCTACCAGCTTTTCACACTCGACAGCTATGCAACCAATATGACGGAAGCAAAAAAATTGGTCGATACCAATGGTGTCGTTCCCGCTTGGTCTGACCCGGAAGGACAGTATTACGCCCAGTATGAGAACAATGGCGTCACCTACAAAATCTGGCTGGAGGATGCTACTTCACTGGAGCATAAACTAAACGTGATGAAAGATCATGACCTTGCTGGCGGCGCATTCTGGAAATTGGGTCTGGAGACCCCGGATGTGTGGGATACCATCATTAAATATATAAACTGACAGACACATTTACGGTATTCAATCTAACTATTTTAAAACATAATCGCTGTAAGGCTTATAATAAAGGCCCTACAGCGATTTTTTGATTGATAGAAACCCGTGCTCGGAATCTGCTCTTTCCGATTTCCTTTCGGCTTTTTTAGATGTTTTTCCGAATCTTCAGAATGTTTTTGCCATCCTTATATTCATAAAATACATCGTCCATTGATTTCTTCACCATATAAATACCCAAGCCCCCGATTTCGCGTTCCTCCGCGGAAAGCGTGATATCGGGATCGGCTTTTGCAAGCGGGTCATAGGGTACTCCGTTATCAATAAACGTTATTACTACCGCCAGAGGATTTTCCGTAATCTCAACGCGCACGGTAGCCACGCCGACCTCAGGATTGTAAGCGTAGTTCGCGATGTTTCCGAACAGCTCGTCTATCGCTATATCCATCTGAATTTTCGTTTTCAACGGGCAGTCGAGCTGCTCCAATTGCTCATCCACAAAAGCTGTCACGGTGGAAATGTTCTCAAGCGTCGCGTCAATGGTAAGCTCTTTCATTTTAAACCTCCATTCTCGCCTTGTATTCCAGACAAAGCATTGTGATGTCGTCAAACTGCGGCGCATCGCCTACAAAGCGGTCAATATCATCTTTGATTTTCGGCAGCAGCTCTGTTGGAGGCAGTACGGAATTTTTTCCGAGAACAGCCGTCAAGCGCTCCATGCCGTACAATTCGTTCTCTTTATTGGTAGCTTCGGTAACGCCGTCGGTATACTGGAATATCTTGTCACCGACCTCAAGCCGCATTTCACCGCCTTTATAGCGCATCCCCTCCATGCCTGCGAGAACAAATCCCGCGCGTATCTTATAAGGCTCAAAACACCCGCCTGTTTTACAGATATAGGGAATCTCGTGCCCCGCATTCACAAAACGGAAATCGCCGCTCACTAAGTCGAGAACGCCCTCAAACGCCGTGATAAACAAGCCCTCGCTGTTCGATTCACACAACAGCTCGTTTACCTCGGAGAACACCTCGCCCAAATCCTTGCCGGTCTGCGTATGATCCTTTATCAGTGTTTTACCGATCACCATAAACAGCGCCGCGGGAACTCCCTTACCCGAAACGTCCGCCATCACAATAGCAAGGTGGCGTTCATCTATCATAAAGAAATCATAAAAATCACCGCCTACCTCTTTGGCCGGGTTCATCGTAGCGTAAATATCTATTTCCTTGCGCTCGGGGAACGCAGGGAAAATGCTCGGCAGCATATTCGCCTGAATACGCGTGGCAACGGAAAGCTCGGTGTTGACACGCTCCTTTTCCGCGGTGATGGCGGTAAGGTTTTTCGTATACTCGACGATATCCGTTTCCATTTTTTCGACCGCACGGGCGAGTATCCCGACCTCGTCCCTCTGCCCTATTTTCAGCAGATTCTCGGAGGGTATATTCGTCTCCGCAAAACGCTTCGCCTCGTCGGTGACCGTAAGGATCGGTTTAATAACGGTGCGGCGCAGTATCACCGAGTATACGATAATAAACAGAACGATCGCTGCCAGTGTCCATAAAATAACGTGCAGAACGTAAGTGCTGCGGGCATTTTCAAGCCGTGTCATCGGCTTTTCAACGCACAGCATCGCGATGATTTCGCCATCCGAGTTTTTTACGTCGATCGCGGCGGTCGTGTGTGCACCGGACTCCTTTGAATAGGAATACAAGTATTTTTCGGCGCGTCCGCCCACCGTCATAATTTTAATAACATTCTCGGTATGTTTTTCATCAAGATCAGATGCGGTGTAGCCCAACGGATAGCGCGCAAAGCCCGTGCTTGAATTTACCGTATCGTAAATGTAGGTAAGCGTTTTGTAATCTTCGCTTACCCTCGCGACATATATAAATGTGACGTTTGTCGCGTCGGTAAGCACGTCCAGTCTCGCCAGAATATTCTCGTATTCCTCGTCGGTCTGTCCCGTTTCGAGGTATTGTGCAAATTTATCGGGATTTAAAATCGAACGCGCCGTTTCCGCGATCTCGTATGCCGAATCGTTATACTGCTGTTCTAGCACTGCGGTAAATTCTTTATATCCTACCGTGCTGCACACCGCGCCTAATAGTATCCCAAAAAGAATGACTCCTATCGTAAGTTTGCCCGCTATTCCGGTGAGCTTTTTCATGGTTTTTCCTCCCTGCATATGATCTGTGCCGCAAAAAAGTTCTTCTTTTCGTCCGTGTTCAAAAAATGCGGCATCTTACTCTGCGCCGTCGGCTTACCTCTTTCTGCAAGCCTTTGCTCGTAGCGTCTGAAGCTTCCTTCCCGTAAAAACTTGATCTGTAAGGGGCTGATCTCGCGCATATTCAAGCACGCTCTGTATTCGGGATTTGCAGCGCACATACACTCCTCAAAGATCGCGGCCGCGTCCCGGGGGGCTTCTTCACATTCCATATAAAATAAATATCCGGGCGCGATTCCGGTGAAATCCTCGCAGACGCAATAACCCCTGACCTCGGTGTGCGCCAGTTCCATAAATCGCTTTATAGCCATATCGAACTGCTGCTGATTGCTCTTTTCACCCGCAATGTTTATCACCTGGCTTCGACGGTAGCAGAACTTTACGACTGGTGCCATTTCGTGCATTCCCACGACCTTGACAACATCTCCAAGCCTGTAGCGGTACAGTCCCGAACGGTTAGTCACAACAAGCTCGTATTTTTCGCCGACCTTGACATCGCCGATCAGCAGCGGCGTATGATTATGATCTCCGTTTGCGGGAATAAACTCAAAGAAAACCGATTCGGGCAGCAACATATATCTGTCTGCCATATCCATGTTCTCCGCCAGGCCGAAAACGCCCTCCGAGGCTGCAAAGACAAAATAATGCATAGGAACCCCGTCCGCGTACCCGTGCATTTTTTTGGTATAATAAAAAAAGCTGTCGCCTCCGATCGCGAGAATGTATTTTATATTTTTCCAGATTTTTTTGATGATTCCCTTGTGCAGCTCCTCACATGGAATAGCGCGAAGCTCTCTCGCGCGTTCGGGATCGGCCGGCAGCTTTTCGGCAAGATATTTTCTTTGCTTTTCGGGAATGTCAACACTTACCGTACCGTATTCCATATCACTTAAAAGCAGCTTCCAATTACGGAGGATATACTCGATCACTCCCGCAATGCGGTTGATAAATACGCCGTGTATTGCCGTCAGATCACGCTCTGCAAGTGCAAATCTCACCTTGATATATAGCTGATCCTCCAGCGTTTCGGGAAACAGTATCTCCTTGGGAACACAGTAATCGGAAGCGTCAAATTCACCGCTTCTGTCCAGCCACTGATATACGCAGCTTGAACGTATCCCGTTCATTCTGCCGTCGGGCATATATGTTTTCGCAAATTCGCCTATCTGAAAAATTTTTCCGAAAACATCCGTTTCACCCAGATCACGGTAATGCTCCCGTATCTGTCCAAAAACGGCTCCATACATAAAAGTATAATGCGCTTCCAGATCATATTCAGTAAGCGGAATATATTTCTCATCCCCGACAGTCCCGGAGCTTATACAAAAAAATACTGCGTCGCGCGCGGTCAGAATATTTTTTTCTCCGTCAATCATGCGTTCAATGGCGCGGGCATAGTCCTCGTAGGTCGAGAGCGGAACTTTTTTCTGGTATTCCCGAACGGAATCCATTTCTGCAAAGCCATAGCGTCTGCCGAATTCCGTGTCACGGTTCTCATGCAGCCAATTGAGAAGGAATTTCGTCTGCACCGTATCCGCATTCCTTGCCGACGCTTCAAGACGTTCCAATGATTCGCTCCCGAGCCGTCCGTAGTCTGTTTTCATTATGCGGAAATTCCCCCCTCCACAAAAATTTGCACCGTGTTTGTGCCAAATGTGCGCTGATACATCGTTTGCTCACACATACTCTCGATAAGGCGGATGCCCATATACGCGTCGTCATCATCAGCATATGCAAGCGGGTTGAAATCGTTTCCGCCATAGCGTATGCGTATACCGATAACACCCTGCAAAAAATATACGCGCAGATCAAATTCGACGGCTCCCTCGTTTTTATCGGCGATCAGCGTCATGATTTCTTCCATCGCAAGACTGATGCGCATCGTCTGTTTGGGCGACATTCCGTTTTCACCGCAGAAGTCGGTTATCCTGCCGCTTGCGCCACAGATATTTTCGGTGCTGCCCTCCACCGAAAAATTTATGACATTTCCTGATTGCTCGAGAGAGTGATCCAAAAGCAGAAAACGCGAACGGTTTTTATGCAATATCCCTGTTGCGATAAACCAGAAAAGCAATGTCAAAGCTTCTCCAAAAAACAAGAACAGCCACGGGCTTTGACCAAAATACAGCAGCACAAAAAGGCTCGCGCAGGACGTTACAAATACCCTTAGAAATATGATCGCATTCGACCACAGTGTTCGCCCTGAAACATTGTAATAGCTTGAAAGAACGCAGTTTATCAGCGCGGGTATCATTCCGAGCGACATGCAAACAAACGCAAACCGCAGCGGAGTATGCAGACCGTATGCCATTGAGATCAGATCGGCGCCAAGGATAATGATCGCGGAAAAAAGCAAGCTGTACGGAATGCCGCTCTTTAATTGCCGTTTCATTAAAAATCGCGTGCTTTCGTTGTCGTGTTCACCATTGTAGATACCGAGCATTGCCGAGGCCGCCTGGGGAACTCCGCTCGTCACGCTTTCCTCAAACGCCGCGATACAGTTCACCGCCGTAAACGCCGCCACCGTATCACTGCCGCAATAGCAAAGTAAGAGCGTATTTATCACCGATACGCGCAGGGTCTGAAAGAGATTGTTCGCCGCCGACGGGCTGCCCGCTTTTGCGATCGCGGAGAGTTTTACGCCCTCGCCCTTTACGCAAAATCCGAAAGGAAAACCGCTCCTTTTATCGCATAACCTCACGAACCCGAGCACACATGCCGCCGCTGTTGAGAGTACGCTCGCCAGCGCCGCGCCGAACACTCCCATATCCAAAGCATACAAAAAAATCACATCGAGCAAAACGTTCCCGCCGCCCATGATTAGCATCATCAGCGTTACCTGCCCGCTACGCCCGTCAAGCCGCAAAAACCAGAACGGTATGTAGATCAGTATTTTGGGAAGCGCTCCCGCGATCGTCACACTCGAATATTCGGCAACCAAAGGCATTATGCTTTGATCCGAGCACAAAAGCAACGACAGCGGCTTTAGAAACATCAGTCCAAATATCGTGATAAAAACCGAAACAACCGTACACCAAAAAATTGACATACGGTAAAGATCCTGTGCCTGTCCGTTCCGGTTTTTCCCGATAGCATCCGAGGCGCAAATCGCCGTTCCGGACACAAGGAACGAACCCGCGATACAGAGCACCAGATAAACGGGCAAACTGAAATTTATCGCCGCGAGCGCGCCTGTTCCAAGCCGCTGTCCGACCAAAATACCGTCCGCCAAGATGTTGATATTGCCGCTCAAAACGGACAGTATGCACGGGATAAGGGCTTTGTTATATGCTTTCCTGAGGAATTGCTCGTTTTGCTTCAGCTCCATTTTTACTCCGCTCCTCGTTTCGATTTTGCGCACGTTTCGGTATGCGGTGCAAAGCACGCCGAATTTTTCATCTCCTTTGTCCTCACATCCCTTTCATCGATAAGCCCGCGCAGCTTTTTCAACGCGCCCGCGTGCAGGAGTTTGACATAGCTGTATGAAAGATTCATCACTTCCGCGATATTCTTTAGCGTTTTCCCGCTGTAATAATGCAAAATGATGATGTCGCGCTCAAATTTGGCAAGCCGTTCAAGCGCCTCCGCAAGGAGTTCAAGCGCTTCCTCATTCAGCAGCCTTTCCTCTATGTTATCCTCGGCGCAAACTTCCTCGGACAGCTCGCAGAAGCGCTTTGCAGTACGGAAATAGTCAGTAACGGTATTTCGCGTTATCGTGTATATCCAGGTGGAGAGCGACGACTTGCTTTCATCAAAGTCCGACAGCCTGTGAAACACCTTAACAAACACCTCAGAGGTCAAGTCCTCCGCTTCCTGTTCATTTGCAATTTTTCCGCGGATGTAACGCGCTATCTTGTCTTTGAACATAACATATATGCGCTCTAAATCAATTTTTTCACTCATTTCAGGCATCGGGCTTAACCTCCCGAATTTCCGGCGGGATAAATTCACCGGCGGCGTTCACCGCCTCCAGATCGTCGTCGGAAAGGGCGTTGCCGTAACGGCTTTCGACATCGGCGATCATTGCGGCAAGGCGCGCGTTTCCCGAAAATCTTTGCAAGTCAAACAAATGCTTCAACGTCTTTTCCATCATTCACTCCCCATAGGCGCAAGGTTGTTCCAACCGTCAAACAGTGCCGTCAGCTTCTCGTAATAACCCTTTTGAAAAAAAACACACTTCGTGGGGTCGCTGCCGAGTCTATCACCCGTGAGCGCCATTGCCAGAGCGCGGCATCCGCCGACACAGTACTTGAAATATCCGCAGACGGCACACTTTTCGTTATTCGCGGCGAGAGTTTTGACTGTCGTGCATACCTCCTCGAGATATGTTCCGCTTTGCAAAAGCTTTTGCAAACCGTCTGTTTTGACATTGCCGAGAAGCTCGCCGCGCGCATCATAGGTCCCGGAAAGCTGCATACACGGATATACGTTGCCGTTGGCTGCGACGGCAATCTTCCCGCGATTGCCCCGGCATACGGGCAAGCCGTCGCGGTACTCGCCCTCGGCGCACTCAACGGGTCGAACGCGAAACGCCCTGCTTTGCGGAAATACCGTCAAAAACTGCCAAATATCGATATCCATTTTGTGCGGTTCCTTGATATACTCTACAGCGAAATCATACATTAGCTTATAATATTCTTCAACGCCAAGACACGCATCGCCCGCATTTTCTTTCCAGCGCGGCGATTCTGAGGTACGGATGATCCGCATTTCCGATATGCCCATTTTATCAAGCATCACCGCGGTAGGCAGCATTGTCTCGAAATTTAAGCGATGGACATTCGTCTGCACCTTAACGCGAAAACCGTTCTCGAGACAAGCCGAAATCGCCGCAAGCGCGCTTTTCTCCGCGCCCTCGCGGTTTCTCAGCCAATCGTGATGACCGATACCGTCAAAGGAAATCTTAATCAGCGAGTCGCAGCCAATCCTTTTCAAACGATCAAGCGTGTTTCGATCGATGAAATGGCCGTTGGTGTTCAGTTCCTCGACATACATTCCGTGCTTGTATATTTCTTCGACAATCTCAAGGAAATTTCTGTGCAGCATAGGTTCACCGCCCGTTATCGTAACGGAGTTTACGCCGCATTTTTGAGCCTGTTTTAGCAGCGCCTTCACCTCGTCGAGCGTCCATTCGCTCATTAGCGGCGCGTTGTCGGCGGCGTTAAAACAATGCAGGCAGTTGTAGTTGCACTTTCCCGTTATCGTAAAGCTCACCGCAGGGAAGTAACGGTTATCGCAGTCGAGATGTTTTTGCCATGCAGACAGCCCGCCGCCGTTATTGTCCTTAGTGATGAATCCCATATCGAGGAATTTCCCCGCGAGCGGGGAGTTTTCCTCGATCTCGGTTTTTCCGTCACACTTCAAAAGGAACTCAAATTCGTCCTTTTTTAATCCCCTCGCATTGCGCACACCCTTTATGTAGTACGCGTAAGGCACCCGCCGCCACGAGCGCAACGCTATATTGTGGTTTAATAGGTAACTGCCCATGCCCCTCCACTCCTTAAAGAATTATCCGAACTGCACGTTTCTGCTGTCTATACTGAATACGGCAAAATCTCCCCCGCAATCCGGGTGAGCGGTACAGTGATCCATCACGACCACCGCCAGATCGTTTTCACCCCGATTATCGAACGGGCAGGACTGCCAGCCACATTTGTTGCACCTCGCGATATAAAACAAGGAGTCGAGAACGGCGCCGCCGGCTACCCCGTCCAAAGCGTCGTCGGGCAGTTCGCCGCTTGGCGGCAAACCCTCTGCGGGATTTTGCACAGCCTTTTTTAAATTGTTGATCTGCATTTCGTTTTTCTTGTTGTTATCCATAATTTTCTCCATTTCTGCGTTGCTTTTTAAGCATATCGAGTTTGTGTAAGCCATTATGGCTTTGCAACGCGCAGACACAAATCTCGCGATTGAAAATTTTAATTTTCAATCTTTACCTCCAGTCTACTTGACTCTTTCTTTTAAATTATTGTGATGGTTTACTTTTTGTTGGCGGGATGATTGCAAAGCCACAATCCTTTTTCATAGCTCATAAAATCGCATTCACTGCAGGAACCGGGAGACTTAAGCTCCATCACATAACACACATGGTTCGGACACCGGTGAGTTCTCGGTTCAACCTTCTGCCCGCAGTATTTGCATGCCCAATTTCCACAGCCGTACCGCGTTGTTACCACCAATCTTCCGTCACCTTTATGACAGCCGCCGCCTGCCACGCTGTCAAGCTCATCGTCGGACAATTCTCCCGACTTGTTCATCTGCTCGAAATAGTCGTTGGCTTCCTGTTCGGAAAGCTCGATCTCATTTTCTTTCGCAAGCGCCAAAAGCTCCTCTGGAGAGTTCGCCGCTCTTGCCTTTGCCATAAGTTCTTCGTTAAAGTTTTCCATACGATTTCCTCCTGTATTATATGATTGTGGCACATACGTTGTTTGATGCCTTCATTACTTTATACGAACAAAAACCGAATAGGGCTAATCGTTTTTCAAAATTTTTTAAGCCCCCATTTTCGCCGTATCGTCAAGCCTTTGCCGCGCGACCAGTTCCGCGAAAAAACCGCCTTTTTCGATCAGCTCGTCAAATTTGCCGTCCTCGATGATCCTGCCCTTGTCGAGAACGATAATTCTGTCGCACTGCTTGATCGTTGAAAGCCTGTGGGCAATCACGATACGCGTGCATTTCAGCCCGTCGAGCGATTCCGAAACGGTTTTCTGCGTAAGATTGTCGAGCGCGGAGGTCGCCTCGTCGAACATCAGAATCTTCGGTTTGGGAGCGATCGCGCGAGCGATCATGAGCCGCTGCCGCTGTCCTCCCGAAACGCCGCCGCTGCCCTCGGAAATGATCGTGTGCATTCCCATCGGCATACGGCGGATATCCTCCGCGATACCCGAAAGTTCGGCCGCTTTCCACGCGTCTTCCATCGTAAGCCACGGCGCGGAGATCGTGATATTTGAAAAAATATCCCCCGAAAACAGCTTGCCGTTTTGCATTACAACACCGATGTTGCGCCTTAGGGATTTCAAGTCCACCGAGGAAATATCCTTTCCGTCGAAATATACGGCGCCTTTCTGCGGCGTTTCAAATCCGAGCATCAGCCGCATCAGCGTGGACTTTCCACAGCCCGTCGCACCCACTATCGCCACATACTGCCCGGGGCGTATTTTCAGCGAGAGGTCGTTCACTACGAGCGGCATATTCTTGTTGTAGCGGAACGAAACGTTGTTCAGCTCGATCCCGCCCGAAAGCCGCGTGATCATCTGCTTGCCCTCGGAAATCTCAGGAACGGTCTCCAAGATCGGCTTTACCATATCCATGATCGGCTTTATCTGCGCCACCGTAAGCGCTATCCCCGCCAGCGACAGAAATGCTCCCGAAACCATTCCGTATGCGGCGTTGAACGCGTAGTAATCCGCGACGGAAACGCCCGACGACACCGCGAAATAGTACATCACCAGTGTTCCCGCCAGCGAGATCGCCGTGGAAATCACTCCGTTTAGTTTGATGAACGCAGGCGGGTCGTAGCTGAGGCGCGCCTGCTCTGCGTACAGATTTCCCCAACGGGCAAACGCTCTCTTTTCCGCGCCCGAGAGCTTAATCTTTTGCACCCCCGAAACAAGCGCGTAGGACATTCCGCTTTCCTTTGAAGATAATTCCATCTGCCGCTTGCTGATATTCATCTGCACGAAAGCCGTGATCACCGAAAACGCCACTGTTGCCAAAGTAATCATAAGCGACGGGACGACCAGCGCAGGCGCGTACACGAAAATCTGCGAAATGTAAACAAGTGAAAAAATCGACGTCAAACCCGTGGACAGCACCGTGGACACGAGCATATTACAAAGTGAATTTATGTACTGCGCCCTCGCGGACAGCTCGCCCGAGCCGTAATTCTTAAAGAACTCGGCGGGCAGCGACAGCACTCTTGACATAGTGGCCGCCTGAACGGTAACACTCATTTTCGTGTTGATCCGCGCCGTGATAAGCTGCTTTACGGCACTTATCAGCATGGAACTTATCGTAACACAGACCATAAAGACAGTTACCGCGAATAGTAACCGCATGTTTCCGCTCTCGATAACGGTTGAAAAAAGCAGCTTGTTCAGCTTCGGCGAGAGCATACCGATAAGCGTAACGCCGAGCGTTGCAAGCCCCGTCAGAACAAAATCCGACGGTGACAACGTCGCGAGGATGTACTTCATCAGATCAGGGATACCAAGCTTTTTCAGCGGCAGTGGTTTATAAAAAGCAACCGCCTCTTCTTCAAAAAGCTCCTGATTTTTTCGATTTATTTTAACGCGCTTTCCCGTTTCCATGTCGGTAAAGCTATACCCCGAAAGCCCCGTGGGTATCAGCGCGACAACGCCGCCATCGCTTTTGCGAACGCCCAGCATCGCGCCGACCGCATCTTTGTACCACCCTTTTTTGAGCATTACCGTGCGGCGCATTATGCCGTGTGGACGGAGCAGATATTCAAGCTGCTCGTTACTGTCCTTAATGTTGTCAGGAATTTCCAACGTTTTGACGTGATAAAATTTTAGTATCTCATCAAACGCGTTTTTCGCAATCTGCCGTTTGTCGTTCAGCGCGGCAGAAACGCGGCTTCCCATGACTGCCCCCGCGATATTGACAAAGGAGTCTGCGAAAACGTCGTTGTCATTTTGTTTGCGCTGCTTTATCTGTTCATCAAACCAACCCATTTCCCGCGCCCCCTTTATTCATTCGTAACAAGCGATGTATACACACCGTTTTTCGCAAATAATTCCTCGTGCGTTCCTCGCTCGACAACAACGCCGTTGTCAAGCACGATGATCTCATCGCAGTCGCGAATTGTTGATAATCTGTGTGCCACGACGATGCAGGTAATTCCCCTGTCCTTAATGGATTTCACGACCTCATATTCCGTTTTCGCGTCCAGCGCGGAAGTTGCTTCGTCGAGTATGATGATCGTAGGGTCTTGCGCGAGAACGCGGGCAATCTCCATGCGCTGCCGCTGACCGCCCGAAAAGTCCTTGCCTCCCTCGGTTATCTTGTAGTTGTAGCCGCCGTCGCGCTGCATAATGTCCTCATGCAGCTGCGCGTCGCGCGCCGCCAATATCATCTCGAAATCCTCTATTGAGCTGTCCCACATTTTGATATTGTTCGCTATCGTGTCCTCAAACAAAATAATATCCTGGTCTACCACCGCGAGCGAACCGGTAAAAACGCTTCTGTCAATGCTGTTTATCGGTCTTCCGTCAAACAGGATTTCACCGCTCCACGGTTTGTACAGTCCCGAGATCAGCTTCGAGAGCGTAGATTTTCCGCAGCCGGACGTACCGACAAACGCAACGCGGCTGCCCGTTTTCAGCGTTAGGTTGAAATCACGGATAAGCGGTTCGGCAAGGCGCGAGTATCCGAACGAGACGTTTTTTAGCTCGACATTCCCCGATAATTTGTCATACTCTGCGTCCTCATCTCCCCCGTCGTTATCGTAATTTACATCGGTCGGATATTCCATAACGTCCTCGACGCGCTCCATCTGCGTGCGCATTTCCTGCAATGTCTGCCCTGCGGAAA
Organism: uncultured Roseburia sp.; assembly: GCA_910584215.1. Lineage (GTDB taxonomy): Bacteria > Bacillota > Clostridia > Lachnospirales > Lachnospiraceae > Roseburia. Next base: position 61,126 of record CAJTYI010000002.1, read on the forward strand.
TAAGCGTCTGCGCAGGCCCGGCGAACGAGCCGAGGAAGCCCTGAAACGCCATTATCATGCCGACGGTGAACTCACCGTTTATCGTGAAATAAACGCCGAGTATCAGCACCGCGGTATTGGCGAACGCCGACACGAAAGACGGTATCATTCCAAGGTACTGATTGAGCTTTTGGAATTTCACCTGCTGTGTGTTTACGCTCGCCTGATAGCCCGCCCATTTCTCGAAAAATCCGTTTTCCGCACCGCTTGCCTTGATCGTTTCTATCATCTCGATTCCCGCAACGGTAGCTCCCGCAAGCTTGCCCGCATCGCGCATTTGCACGCGCGTAATATTGATACGCTTTTTGGAAATAATCCGCGAAACGAAAAGGTTTATCACGATGGAAGCAACACCGACAAGCGTAAGCGGCAGACTGTAGCGGATCATCACGACAAGATAAAAAATCATCATGATCGTGTTTAGGGCAAGGGGCGCTAAAGTCTGCACCAGGGACTGCGCGATCGACGCGTTCATCAACTGCCGCTGCTGAATATCTCCCGCCATACGCTGCGAGAAAAACTCCATCGGCATACGCAGTACCTTCCACATATATTCCGTACTGCCGACAACGGAGAGCTTGCCGTTTATTTTCAGTGAGTACACGGTCTGCACCCACCCCACGACAAGCCAAACCACATTCAGTGCTCCGAACGCAAAAATAAAGGGCATGAACCATTCCGGGTTTTCGCCCGTAAGCAGCCTGTCCAGAAAAATTCTTGAAAATGCGGGCTCGATCATTCCCATAAGCGAGCTGATAATCGTTGTCAGCACCACGAAAGCGACAGCCGTTCCCGCACCCTTCAAGCGTTTTTTCGCGAACGATACGACGCTTTTGGGCTTGCCGCCCGGCTCGAAATTTTCTGACGGCGCGAACATCAGGCAAATTCCCGTAAACGACTTGTCGAACGTTTCCATAGACACACAATAGCTGCCCTTTGCGGGATCATTAAGGTATGCTTTGTTCCCCTTAAAGCCGTTAAGTACCAGAAAATGGTTGAAATTCCAGTGGATGATGCACGGGAACGTGCCGTTTTTCTTCAAATCCTCGGGCTCGTAGCGGTAGCCCTTTGCTCTCAGCCCGTAGTTTCGCGCCGCCTTGAGGACGTTTTTCGCGTTTGAGCCGTCGCGCGAAACGCCGCAGTCCGCGCGCACCTGCTCGAGCGGAATCCACTTTTCGTAATACGCAAGTATCATCGTAAGCGAAGCCGCGCCACATTCTAGCGCTTCCATCTGCATTACAACGGGGACTTTTGCCACCCGGCCTGTGGACGCCGCGCCGTTTTTTATCGGCTGCTTGATAGGTTTTGTTGTACTCATACGGCGCTACCTCAATTCAAAATAAATGACATCGGAGAAACGCTTTCCGTCACAATCTCCGCCTTATATGTACCGTCCGAAAGGGTGGCGCCCGCCGTTACCTGATACAGCCAATCGCCCTCCGAAAATCCACCGAGATACAGAAGATAGTCATCCATATCCGCGCTTACGGAAATCGGCTGAGCGGAGACCTCCGACACGCTCAGTGCGTTCCCGTCAACGTTCACAGTCATTCCCGATTTTATTTTCGCAGCTTCCTCCTCGCCCACATAGCAGGTGAAAACGCCGTTTTCACAGATTCCCGCCGTTGCTATTTTGGTATCCAAATGCCCGAAGATCCCCCATACGCACACACCGATCAGCAGCGTGATGACCGCCGCCAATATCATCCAAACACCCGGGTTAGATACGCGGATATAATCGTTCAATTGCTCGGGCGAGGAAACTCTCTCCATGCTCGCCTTGCGGAAAAGTTGTTTCTCCATACCGTTCCCCCGTTATTCGACTGTGAGAATATCCACAAATCCCGTTACCTCGAATACCTCCATAATAACGTCGTTGACATTTCGTATCACCATTTTGCCCTGCTTGCTCATGACCTTCTGCGCAGCCAGCAGAACGCGCAGCCCCGCCGAGGAGATATATTGGAGCTTTGCAAAATCCAGTATCAGCTCGGTATTGTCAGCGATGCTCTGCTTTAATTCCGCCTCTAGCTGTGGTGCGGTCGTGGTGTCAAGCCTGCCCTCTAAAGCGACATTCAGCGTCGTTCCATCTAAAGTCTTAATGATGTTCATATTTGCATTACCTCCAAAACACTATATTGGTTTAAGCTTATCATATTGCGTTCAAATCCTTGCCTGTATTTTACGCCAAAAATCTGCATTTTACGAAATGATCGGTAACAGTTTTGCCGGCCGGCTTCACGGTTTCCAAAACAGATTTGACTTCCACACTGATAAATGTTAGTATTAAACATTATGGGAGGATATCTATGTGTCTTGACATCGCCGTATGCGACGACAATGAAGCCGAGCTTGCAAAAATTACGGAACAAATACACATGGCTTGCTCTAAGATGAATATCGCGGCGCAGATCCGATCGTTTCGATCGGGCGAGGAGCTTCTCGCCTCGGACGCTGTGCGTGAGTGCGGAATTATTTTTATGGACATATATCTGGGCAGCATAAACGGAATAGACGCGGTGCGCAGCATTGCACCCGACATTTCCCAAAATGTCGTTTTCATAACCGTCAGCACTGACCATGCCATTGAAGCGTTCAATCTCAATGCCGCGCACTATTTGGTAAAGCCGACAAGTGTTGAATCCGTCTCCGAGGCAATCAGGCGGTGTATCCCCAAAGCATCCGATAAGAACGGACCTGTGCTTGAAATAAAAACGGGTAAGGTAACGGTTCCCATACCAATAAAAACTATACTGTATATAGAAGTTATAGATAAGTACTGTGTAATCCATACGGATAAAAACACGTTTGAAACACGATCATCGCTCGCCCTGCTTTACAAACAGCTTGACGAAAGGTTTTTTATGAGGCCGCAGCAAAGCTATGTCGTCAATATGGCAGCGATAGAAAAGTTTAATTTCGACCGTATTCTTTTGCGCGGCGGAAAAGACATACCGCTGTCTCGAAAAAACAGGGCGAAGCTTCAAAAGCAGTATCAAAGTTTTCTGTTCAGATCGGCAAGAGGAGAAGGTATATGTTAAATTTTTTTTGGATATTAACGGATGACCTTATCACGATACTGCCGTTTGCCTTTTTATGCTTTTATCCGCTAAAAGGCTACAGCAGATTTTCCGTCAAGAAAACCGTTTTGCTTACCTCTCTTGTCGTTGCGGCTACGTCGACGGCAGACGCGCTCGTTATGACGTTTTTTTCTGAACGGACGAATGACAGGGAAATTTTGAGCGTTTTAGGCAATGTCGTCTACATTACCGCCGTCATTCTTTGTTACGCATGGTGCGTTTACGCGATAAAAGCGATATGGCAGAAAAAGGTGTTTGTTTTTTTATTTGTTTTATGCGGCGCACTGTTCTCTGTGGTGCTTTCCAATTTCTTTTTGGGAATGTCCCCCACGGCTGAGGGTCAGCTTTTTTTCGCGAACTGCGACACGGTCATCTACCGCGCTGTTTCGGAATGCATCGTCATACCACTGCTGTGTTTGTTTTTTGGGAGCCTTTATTTGCCGATAGAACGGAATATAGATAAAAAAGAATTGACGATCTTAAACGTTCCAATGGTTACATTGTTCGTTATTTTGTTTATCATTTTTACTTTTCTTGAGACTGAGGGTCTGTACACAAATCCAAAGGAGAGTTTGCTGTATTTCGGCATACTCACTATGCTTTTCATCCTCTATACCGTTATGTTCAGAATTTGCCGCCTTATCCGCGACAGGCAGACGGCGAGCGAAAAGCTGATACAAAGCCAATATCAGATGAATATCCGCGATGAACAATACCGCCGTATCTGTGAAAACATTGAGGGAGTGCGCCGTCAGCGTCACGATATGCGGCATCACATGACGGCGCTGCGCTGCTTTCTCGAAAACGGCGATACAAAAAAGGCGGTGGAATATCTCGACCAATATCTGGGAAATTGTCAAAATCAAACTATCATGATCTACAGCAAACATCCGGTTATCAATATGATCGTCAGCCACTACGCCGAACTGGCACGGGAACGAAAGATACCGTTATCGGTGCATATTCAGTTTTCTGACGAGCTGTCCCCCGATAAGTTAGCGATAGAAAACGTTGATATTTCCGTCCTACTTGGAAATCTGCTTGAAAACGCAATCAACGCTGCGTCCAAGCTTCCTGTGTCGGAGCGCGATATCAAACTCAATATTCTGCAACAGGGAAATATGCTCGCTGTTACTGTAGACAACAGCTTCAACGGCGAGGTTTTGCAAAAGGACGGCGCTTATCTTTCCACGAAACCGGGACACAGCGGTCTGGGGCTTTCCAGCCTTATGGACATTGCGGAAAAATATTATGGCGGGACAGAGTTTCGTCATGTGAATCACACATTCTATTCCTCGATCATGCTTAAGTTGGATTAACGGCGTTTGTTACTTATTAAGTTCTTGGCACGCTTCTTTGCGAAAGATGGTATGTTTTCTGAGCGGATTTTTCGAGCCAAATAAATACGGAGCCGACGCATTACGGATAAGAGATACAGCATATAGATCGGTTTCACCAAAAAACTGATCTATATTGTATGCTTTCCGCTTAATGCGTCAACCCCGTTTCTGTCATAATCTGCCGGATATACTAAAACGGCAGGCCGCCAAGGCCTCCCATACCGCCCATACCTCCGGTAATTTTGGACATGGAGCTTGCCGATATTTCTTCCAGCTGGCGGAACGCTTCATTTGTCGCCGCCATAATCAAGTCTTCGAGCATTTCGATGTCATCCGGGTCTACGACCTCTTCCGACAATGTTACCTTTGTGACTTCGCGCTTACCGGAAACCGTCACTTCGACTGCTCCGCCGCCTGCCGTGGCTGTCACCTCTTTTTCTTCCAGCTCTTTTTGAGCCTCCTCCATCTGGCGCTGCATTTTCTGCGCCTGCTTCATCAAATTACTCATATTTCCCGGCATACCGCCCGGAAAACCGCCTCTTTTCGCCATTTTCCTACATCCCCCATTTAATCATATTGATTGAATCACTTCTTACTATTTCTGTTGCTTCTTGATTATTGTTTGTGAATATTTTATATCCTCTTTGGCTCTATTCCATATTTGATTGATTATATGTTCTATTGAAAGTCCTCTTCCTCTATATCCATTTGTATCATTTGCTTTAAATCAACATAGAGATCTGCCGATCGCTGCCCCGAATCATTTTTCCTGATCTCCAGCGCAACCTCTTTTCCGATGCGCTCCAGAATCACTCTTTTTAATTCATCCTGACAGGCGGAACGGTTTTCCTTTACATATTCGTAGGCATTGGCATCTTCATATACCAGCATCAACTCACCGTCCGCTCCCAGAGAGCACAGTGCGCTCCTGAAATAATTGCGGCTGACTCCCGGCAATTGTCCGATGATACCGTTCCAGTTCGCGATCACTTGGTTGATGTCATCAGGAACAGCCCTTGGCAGCTCAGGTTTCGCCGCCAGTGTTTTGTCTCTCTCCACCTTCTGCCCGACAGTCTGTGGAACAATTGCAATACCTTTTTCTATTTTCTTCTCGAGGCTGTCCATGCGGTCCGCCAAAGACGATAGATCCTTTTCCATTTCCGGCCTGCACAGCTTTATGAGGGCAATTTCGATTAAGATTCTCTTTTGTGATGCGAATTTGATCTCGCCGCCCAGCTCGGATAAAATGCGGATATAGCGCATCAGTATTTGTGCATCGATCATCCGCGCCTCTTCTTTTAACAGCGCCAGATTTTCCGCAGAAATATCCAACACATCTTCCATGTCATCGGAACCTTGCACCAACATAAGATTGCGCAGATACCAGGTAAAATCCGTGACAAACTGTCCCAATTCCCTGCCTTCTGCCACCAGCTCATCCACGACGCCAATCGTGCCGGTAACGTTTTTGTCCAGGATATGGCGAAGCAAACGACTGAAAATCTCCGTGTCAACGGCTCCAAGTGTTTCCAAAACCTTATCGTAAGTCAATTCCTGGCCAAGATAAAAAGCAATACACTGATCTAAGAGGCTGAGCGCATCGCGCATCGCACCGTCAGCCGCCTTTGCCACATAGCGGAGGGCTTTCTCTTCCACCGTGATTTGCTCCTTTTCCATCAGCTCCCGCAGACGCCCGACTATCGTTTCGACTGAAATTCTGCGAAAATCATAGCGCTGACAGCGTGACAAGATGGTGACCGGAATCTTGTGCGCTTCCGTGGTCGCCAGAATAAAAATCACATAGGAGGGCGGTTCTTCCAAGGTCTTTAACAGTGCATTAAATGCCCCTATCGAAAGCATATGCACCTCGTCAATAATATAAACCTTATATTTGCCTTCGGTGGGATGATACTCGACCTCTTCGCGTATCTGGCGAATATTGTCCACACCGTTATTCGACGCCGCGTCGATCTCTATGACATTCATAGAAGTGCCCGCCGCAATCGCCCGGCAGACAGCACATTCCCCACACGGACTCCCGTCCGCCGGGTGTTCACAGTTTACCGCTTTTGCAAATATCTTAGCGATCGTCGTCTTGCCTGTCCCGCGCGTGCCGCAGAACAGGTAAGCATGACCGATACGCTCCGCTTTGATCTGATTCTTTAAAGTTGTGACAATATGTTCCTGCCCCTTGACATCTTTAAATTCCTGTGGCCGAAACTTGCGATACAACGCCATATATGACATAACATAAACCTTCCACGTTTCCAACAATCCATGAGAACGGCGCTGTTTTTGCGCCGTAGAAAATCTTCGCCAAGCATCCTCTGCCACAAGCGATTAGATTTGCTTCTCACACTTTAGTCCCCGAAACTGATGCCTGTCCGCTTCGCCTCTTTGATCATCTGCCCGTTTGGATCTACCGTTTTTAACTTGCCGGCAACTTCCGCGAGTGGGATTCTCTTTGTCTTGCCGTTCACCAAACCGATCATATACCCGTAATCTTCATCCATGATCGCCTGGGCCGCGGCAGAGCCGAGTCTGGTGCACAGGGTGCGGTCATAGGGGCATGGACTTCCGCCGCGCTGTGTGTGCCCTGGTACAGTGACACGCACTTCTATGCCCGTAATTTTATTTATTTTCTCAGCGATCTCGTAGGAAACAGACGGATACTTGGTCTTTGCAAGCTTCTCTTTGTACTCTTTCTTGGACAGTGCGGCGTCCTCCTTGGAGATCGCTCCCTCCGCTACCGCGAGAATGGTAAATCCTTTTCCGGCTTTGGTACGGCGTGTAATGGCCTCGACTACCTTTTCGGTATCATATGGTATCTCCGGCAGCAGAATGATGTCCGCCCCCCCGGCAACACCCGCGTAGAGGGTCAGCCATCCTACCTTATGCCCCATGACCTCGACAATAAACACGCGGTTATGGGATGCTGCCGTCGTGTGAATACAATCAATCGCATCTGTGGCAATATTGATGGCGCTCTGGAAACCGAACGTCACGTCAGTGCCATAAATATCGTTGTCAATCGTTTTCGGAAGGTGGATAATATTTAATCCCTCTTCCCGCAGCAAATTGGCGGTTTTCTGGGTGCCGTTGCCGCCTAAAATAACCAGACAGTTGAGATTCAGCTTGTGATAAGTATGTTTCATGGCCTCCACCTTGTCCAAACCGTTCTCGTCCGGCACACGCATCAACTTAAACGGCTGTCTGGAAGAGCCAAGGATTGTACCGCCCTTGGTGAGTATGCCGGAAAAATCTGCGGATGTCAGCAAACGGTAGTCTCCATATATAAGACCTTTATATCCGTTCAAAAATCCATAGACTTCCAATTTCTCCACATTATTGCTCAATCCTTTTACTACGCCGCGCATTGCTGCATTTAACGCCTGACAATCGCCGCCGCTTGTCAATAAACCGATCCTCTTCATCTGGATATCCCTCCTAAATTAGATAATATCTATACCGGCAGCCTGCCAAAAATAAGGCAGACCAAATAAACTACCATATAAATTTTACCCTTTTTCTGGCAATTTTGCAAGGTACTATCCCGTCTGTTTTTTATGGACCGCTCCCCCACTTTTACAACTCCACACCGCTAATGATTCTTTCCTATGCAAGGCTGAGGAATGAGGCGTAGCGGTGGCTGCGTCGATTGACGACAACGAAGCAGATGAAAAATCAGACAAGCCAAGGTGTCAATTCATTCATATTCGTTGTACGAGAGGTTTCTTAAATAGGATAAAAAAATTTCATTACCCTCTAGCATTTTGCATATACTTTGTGGTATACTATATACGTTGTGGAGGGTTGTCCGAGTGGTCGAAGGTGCAGCTCTCGAAAAGCTGTGTGCCCCAACAGGGCACCGTGGGTTCGAATCCCATGCCCTCCGTGAAAACGAGCCGGGAATCTGAGAAAGATTCCCGGCTCTGTTACAATATATCTCTTTAGTGCTTTTCTTTGAAAAAATCCATAAACTGTTTTGCAAATGTGATAATATACATACTGATACATACAAAAAAACCTACCATAAAAGACTTTTCATTTCTTTCAATCGCTTTTCTTGTTCTTTCCTATTTATCTCCTTTTCTGCCTGTGCAACGATTTCGTCTGTATAGTGCTGCTTGATTTCCTCAACAATTTGTCTCTCGTCTTTTCACGAATTGTATTACAAAACTCATCTCTTAATCCTGCATTCACCTTTTCTCCCAACTCATGTGCCTTGTCACTGATGAAAACCTCCAGCACTTTATCTAATACATCCATAAATTTACTGCAATATCTCCCTCATCGTATTCTCTATCAGCTTATCATCAAACTTCGCTCCTACAAACACCGCTTCTTGATAGTAATGGGCATTCTTTTTGTTCTTATATTGCTTATCATCCGACGGCACAGACAGCAACTGCTCGAAAACAATCTGTGCAATCGGAAACCCTTTTCTAACCCTGATCGGATAATCCGTAGCATTAAATAATCCCAAGCTTAAGATGCCCTCATATGTAGAATTGCAGTGCTGGCCGCTCACCAGCATTCCCAAACGCGTATACCGCGTCTTAGCCCTGATATGAGCTGTTATTTGATCAGGCAGCTTTGTTTTTTTCCGCAAGTTGTACCATTATATACTCTTTGGGAGATACGACATAACCATCATCTGTCAAATCAATTTCTTCATAAACGCTGTCTATTGTACTCTGCTCTATGATATCCAAACATCTGATCTCTTTTTTGGACACCGTAATTTTCTTTCCAATAGAAACATCATAAGATTCACTTTGCAGCTTTGCCTCGTCAAAAGGACTAATCAGTTCTTTTCCTTTCACCAATTCCCGAATCTCTTTATCTGTCAAAATCATATCTCGTCCTCTTGTGGCACACTTATTATTACATTATGACACATATGACAGTTTTTACAAGGATTTGAGACAATTTGCCTGACACTTTTGATGGTCTACGCCCTTGCAATCGCCTCCGCCAGCGCCTCCATTGCCGGCATATCACTCTCTTTTAATGTCGACTTGATGGTAACGGTCTCATCCAAAATCGTGATATTTTTCATGGTTTCGAGTATTCCCCGCATCGCTTTAGCCGCCGTCGGTCCCCAGGAACCATTCTCCATAATACCGACCGTGCGGTTCTGAAATGCCTTGGACTGCAGATGATGTAAGAAATCCTGCATACAGGGGAACACGCCGCCGTCATAGCTGGCGCCGGCCAAAATCATGCGGTCATAGCGGAACGCATCCTCGACACACTCGGCCATATCTTCTCTGGCAAGGTCACTGACTGTCACTTTCTCTACGCCTTTCGCGCGTACCAGCTCCGCCAGCTTCTCCGCCGCCTTTGCAGTATTGCCGTGAATGGAGGCGTATGCGATAAACACCCCGCTGCTCTCCGGTTTGTAACTGCTCCAGGTATCGTAAAGACCTACATAATAAGCCAGGTTTTCTTTTAAAATCGGCCCGTGCAGCGGACAGATGACTGCGATATCCAGCCCGGCCGCTTTCTTTAATAAGGCCTGCACCGGCGCGCCATATTTGCCAACGATATTAAAATAGTATCTTCTCGCCTCGCACGCCCACTCCTCGTCGGTATCCAGGGCGCCAAATTTACCGAATCCGTCAGCGGAGAACAATACTTTCTCGCTGCTCTCGTAGCTCACCATGACCTCGGGCCAATGTACCATCGGCGCCATCATAAAGGTGAGCGTATGACTGCCCAAAGAGAGGGTATCACCCTCTTTTACAGCCAGTGTCTTTTGCTCTGGCACAAGATCAAAAAACTGCGGCAGCATGGCAAATGTCTTACTGTTGCCCACAATCGTAATCTCCGGATACAATTGCAGCAGCCTTCCGATACTGCCCGCATGGTCCGGCTCCAGATGGGAAATCACCAGATAATCAGGTGTCCTTTGGCCAAGCTCCGCCGCAAGGTTGTCCTCCCACTCTTTCATGCCTCTTGCATCCACGGTATCCATCACCGCAATTTTCTCGTCCATAATCAGGTAGGAATTGTAGGACACTCCGTTCGGCACCACATACTGACTCTCGAACAGATCGATCGTTTTGTCATCCACTCCTATATACTTAATTGCATCTGAAATTGTAATCTTCATAATTAATCTCCATTCTGCGCTGTATCTGCGCATTAGTAATTTTGTGCCTTGGCAGCGCGAAGACACCGACTGCTGCACGAATTTATTCCTGCGTGAAAGCCTATTCCTGCATATCTTTTTTGACTGTCCTTTTTGCACTGCTTTTGCTGGATACATTATAAGCGATTTCGTCTCTGCTTTCAACGATTTTGTAGAAAGATTTTATCACTCTTAGCGATTCGGCATTACCGGCTGATAACTGTGCATCAGGTGCGCAGTTGCAGGCCAAACTATTACATCTATCCATCGATCCTGTAGTGTCCGACGATCTCGCCCCAGTTTTCCAGTATGTCCTCCTCATAGTGCAGCTGCAACGGATTGGCATGGTGAATGACAAACGGCACCCCGTTTCGATTGCGGTGATCGGAGACAATACCGATGTGGTGCGGAAAAATCACGACGTCCCCTCCCTGCCATTCGTCTATCCGGTCTAGGTCTGTCGTAAGCTGTACCGCTGTGTGCGCAAAATATACTTCCAGGTTTCTGACGCGCCGAAAATCAATCTTATCGTCCGGTTCCGCGATATCATAATCCTTAGGATGCGCCAGAATATCTTCATTGACAAGCTTGCGCAAGTCATAACCTGCCCCAAGAAACGCCTGCGCCACGACATCGGTGCAGACCCCATGCCCGTCATCCGGGTAGCCGGACGCATAATAGACACTCTTGTATTTCGGCTTTGTCGCCACATATTCTTTCGCACTCTGCAAAATATCAGTCTGATCGTCCACCCCGTCACGGTCGGCGTCCGTCTCACTGACATACGCGGTAATACCGAAATCAGCATTGGAATACTTTCTGTGCGGTATAATATTGTAGCGGTACAACACATATACGAGCAGCCCCAACACAACCGCTGCAAACGCCAATATCACATATTTTATCCTTTTTTTCATAGAAATCTCCCTTCCGGAAACGTCGCAAACAGCCGTGTGATAAAACCAGCTATCGAACTAATTGTTCACACTAATCTCCATTCTTTAAACATTTTAGTTCGAGGAACCGCAAAAGAACATGGAAAAGCTTGCATAGCGAGTTTACAAATCCCGCGCGTGTACCAGAGAACAGCGTCAACTAAAATATAGCATCTCTTCCGCACGAATTCAATCGTTCCATTCATTGATCTCATTTTTCTAAACGTTCCTCTTGCAATTTGCCGATCGTTATGATATGATTTTGATATCAATTAAATATATTGTTTCTGCACAACTAGAAGCCACATATTTTTTATGCAGCGCAATATACCAATCATTCTGATGTGGCTGTTGTCTGTCTGCAAGAACGGAGGTACTTATGAAAGAAAAAGTTTTAACTACGAAGAAAAACGGCATGGGGGCACTGTTTGTGTTCCTTCTCCTGTATGCCGCAGCCATAGCAGGCTGTATCGGCGGGGGCTTTTTGATCGAAGCGGACGGCACGCCGCTTGTGTTTATCGTATGCTTTATCTATGTGATGCTAGGATGGATTCCGATGACGGGACTTAAAGTATTAAAGCCGCAGGAAGCGCTTGTGCTCACCTTATTTGGCAAATACATCGGCACACTCCGGGAACCGGGATTCTATTTTGTCAATCCGTTTTGTACGGCTGTCAACCCAGCCGCCAAGACACAATTAAACCAGAGCGGCGATGTTTCCAATAAATCTGCGTCTGCGGCAAATGCGGATGCGGCCGCTGCTGCTTCCAAAAAAATTTCCTTAAAAATTATGACGCTAAACAACAGCCGTCAGAAAATCAACGACTGTCTGGGCAATCCCATCGAGATCGGCATCGCGGTCACCTGGAAAATCACGGACACCGCCAAAGCCGTTTTTAATGTAGATAATTACAAAGAATTTTTGTCTCTTCAGTGCGACAGCGCCCTGCGCAACATTGTCCGCCTCTACCCGTACGACGTGGCGCCAAACGTAGATACAACCGGAGACGGCGAGGCGGATGAGGGAAGCCTCCGCGGCTCCAGTGACGTCGTGGCCGGGCGCATCCGCGGGGAGATTCAGCAACGGGTGGAAGAGGCAGGCATCGAAGTGATCGAATCACGCATCACTTATCTGGCCTACGCCCCGGAAATCGCAGCCGTCATGCTGCAGCGCCAACAGGCTTCCGCCATCATTGACGCCCGAAAGATGATCGTGGACGGCGCCGTGGGCATGGTGGAGATGGCCTTAGAACGCCTCAATGAAAAGCAGGTTGTCACCTTAGATGAAGAGCGCAAAGCGGCAATGGTATCCAATCTTCTGGTGGTTCTCTGCGGCAATCACGACGCGCAGCCGGTCGTCAACTCCGGCAGCCTCTATTAAGCTATGGCTGAGAACACAAAGAAACAGATTCCGCTCAGGCTCTCACCAAAATTATATGATGCCATTGCGGCCTGGGCAGAGGATGATTTTCGTTCGGTGAACGGGCAAATCGAATATTTATTGACAGAATGTGTCAGACAGCGCAAAAAGAACGGAAAATATGTCTCCGAAGAAATTGATGTCCCACCGGAACTGGATATTTCCTGAAACGGCAGGCTTGTCATTGGGAAAGTCAACATACACTCTGTCACGACAGAATGGTTGCATGAAAACAAAATGATACGAATTAAGCCAGGGTTGCCGCTTTAAGATGAAAGATACGCTTTAGGGATTGTTTTCGTTCCAAATGATTGCTATCGCTTGAAAACCACCTTATCCCGCAGTATATTCTCTTCCTGTGGCAACCCCGCTGTAATAAAATGCTTACCGTTTGATGTCGTAATTCATATTCATCAGATTGCGGATGCTGGCGACGTCGTCTGTGATATTGGCGTCCCCGCGGATGGTATGCTTGATCACGCTGCTAGCCACCGCAAAATTGACCATATCCATCGGCTTGTAATCGTGCATCATCGCATAAATCAGGCCGCTCGCAAACGCGTCGCCGCCGCCCACGCGGTCCAAAATATTAAACGTAAACAACTTACTCTCAAAGGTATGGTCCTCATACCACAAAAAAGCTTTCAGGCTGTTCTCGCTGCCGCTGTGGGCATAGCGCACATGGCGGGCGATACACTTGAGGTTCGGATAGCGCTCCACAAACGCCTGAAAAATTTCGTCCTCCTGCTCATAACTCGGCTGCAGCGGCACTCCGTCTTTCACATCCCCCTTACTGTGATCATTTTCGTCCTTCCATAAATGATAAGGTTCAATTCCCAGCAAAACATCCACATAGGGCAGACACTCCGTACAAAAATCCCTCGCTTCCTCCCATGACCAAAGTTTACTGCGGAAGTTGCCGTCAAAGCTCACCGTTATTCCCATCTCTTTGGCCGCTTTTAAACAGTCCATTGTCAGGCTCCGGCAGTTTGGCGCGAGCGCCGGCGTAATGCCGCTTAAATGCAGCCATGTGAAGCCCTCCAGCAACTGATACAAATCGAGCGCACCAAAATCATACTCCGTAATCGCGCTGTGCTTCCTGTCGTAGATCACTTTGCTGGCACGGATACCATACCCCGTCTCCAGATAATAACTGCCCAGCCGGTGGGACGGTGTCTCCTCCGGCGTGCTCAAAATCATCGGCGTGCAGTGCACGTCATTGCTGCGCAGCATACGAACCGCGCTTTTTCCCAGGCTGTTGTTTGGCACCACGCTGAAAAATGTGCTGTCTACACCGAGATTCGCCAGGGCGAGCGCGATATTTGCCTCACTGCCGCCATAGCTTGCCTCAAAGCTGCTGGCCATGCGGATTTTTTCATAATTCGGCGGCGTTAGGCGCAGCATAATTTCTCCGATCGTAATAAACTTATTTTTGCCGTCATTCCCCTTTAACAATGGATTTGTATGTTCCATAATTTACCTCCTTCCCACTCGTGACCTCAAGTTCTTATTCAACCCTTGGCCGCTATCATCGTGCTCACTTTTTCGGAATATTTACTGTACTTTATCTTGCCGTTTACCTTTTTAAAAGTGCGCATCTGATACGTACACTGATATGCCTTGCTTTTTTGCGGTATCTGCGTATCATCATACGTTACCTGTAGATTTCCCCTGATCGTAGCGATCTTCTTTCCATTGCGGTAAATTTCATATCCGTCCGCATCAATGACTCGCTCCCAAGTCAGACGCCTGGCGTCATTCCCCAGCCACTCAGCTACCCTAAGACCAAATATTCCGCCCAGCTTTTGGTTTGCGGCAACAAAGAAATTCGCAATCTGTGTGTACATCGGTTCAGAAAAATCCGTATACTGCTTTTTCGTTTTACCGTTTTGAGTAACCTTTTTAAAGCCGCGTATTTTATAATTGTGCACCATACCGCTTAAGACTTTATTGTCTGTATATTGTGTCGTCTTTTTGTCGGTAATAGTCGCAATCTTCTTATATTTTTCCTCTCCTGCCGGGGTGACGGTATTGCGGTAGAGCTCATATCCATCGACTCCGGACGCCGGGCGCCATACAATAATTCTGGAACCGTCACCGTTCCATTTGATCTCCGTAATCACCG
This sequence comes from uncultured Roseburia sp., assembly GCA_910584215.1. GTDB lineage: Bacteria > Bacillota > Clostridia > Lachnospirales > Lachnospiraceae > Roseburia. The sequence goes on from CAJTYI010000002.1 coordinate 76,201, forward strand.
GCGAGCCCATGGAAACACTGTCGGCTTTCTTAAACTTTTTGGGATTAAACCCGGGAATATCGGTCCATGCATTGACCGGAACAAGCCCCATAAGTCCTGAGGTTGCCGCCACATAATCTTTGGTATCCATCTGCTGAAAGATGGTCCATGCCAGCCGGTGCCTTCCCGCATCATCCGTCAGCCCCCAGTTGTAAGGGTCTCCCTCGTCGTACTCGCGCATGTAGACAAAACCCTCGAGCATATCATTGGCCTCTGTCAGATAGAATGCATAGGCGAGCGCTGCTGCCTGCAAATCTTCCCCGTAATTATAAGTATACGCCTGTTCGGAGAGCAGAATCTTGTGAGAAGCGCCATAATGCTTTTTCACATAATCCGCGAGTACATTGATATTTTTCATAGTGATGTAGGTGGAATTCTCATCGCCGGACACACCATCGCTCTCCTCCCAGAACTTCGGGTTGGACAACACCTGGGAGTAGGCGTGATAGGCAATATGGTAGGGTGTTTTGCCCATATATTTGTGAAAAACATCAAGCGTCTGCCTCGTGGTGTAAGAACCGCTTCCGCCGCCGTCCCAGTCCATATTCCAGTTATGGTCCAGTGAAATATAAACTTTAGCATTCTTGTTATAGCTTCTGGCCGCATAGCTGGCGATGCGGCAGGCATCCGCATACTGCTTCATATAAGCGTCCAGCCCCTGGCCGCCTGCATAGTTATAATCGCCGGGCGAATCGACCTCATTGCCGATTATCCAGCCGGACACCAGATTGTCCTCTCCTCCGTAGCGTTTGCCAAGATAGGTCATCAGTGCCGCCCACGTACGGCAGCCTTCTGAGTTGCTGGTATTAATCGAAGAGAAATACGCGCTGCCTCCCGGATACACCATGGCGTCCGCGCCGCTGGCGTATTGATAACCGCCCTTCAAAAGCATAATCACTTCCACCTGCATCCCGGCGGAAACATAGGCAGATACCATCTTATCCCGGAAATTGAGTTCATCCCCGTCAAATTTGTATGTTTTCCCCTGATACTTAAACTTAACGATATTGGTCGTGTGCGCGTCGGCGAACAGGTCATTGATCGTCCAGTTCATGACGACGTGCTGCGCGCCAAGCTCCACGACGTCATTGATTTCGCCGTACCTGGCCTGTATCCCTTTTTTGGAAAAGATTTTCGCTCCGGTTCCTGCATAGGTGGCGGCAAGCTCCGGGTTGGCGATATATACCGCGTTGCTCACAGGCTGATATTTGCTGCCTTTTTTGTAGGCAACCGCATACTGCCGGCATGCCATCACTTCAGGTTTGTACTTTATCTGGAACGTGACCGTCCCTTTTTTCGCTTTCACGGACGTAAGCGGCGTTGTGCTGACCGCTTTGTCAGTGGTCTGGCAGGCATCCAGTCCGATCAGGTACAGTTTGCCGCCCATGGCTTTTGTCTTTTTCTTTACTTTGGCCTTTACCGTCAGAGTTTTACCTTTCTGTCCCAATTTGCAGCTGCTTATCTTGACCTGCTGGCTGGCCGCCTGCAACGTCTGCGTGTGTAAAAAAAAGCAACAAGCCGCCACAAACATGGCAAGCAGCAAATAGCGGTATTTCTTCTGCGCTCTCATAAATCTTTCCCTCTCACTCCTTTTGAATCACAAGGCTAAATAGAATTTAAGATGCTCTGCCTTTGGTCTGCATATTCGTCTTCCGTTATCATTCCGGCATCTTAATTCTATCCATCCTGTTTCTGTCTCGGGATATCCCGTACTATTTTGACATTGTGCCATGACTTTGCGCGCCCCGGCACCTGTCACGCCTGTCGTTATTATAACATACCGCCCCGCGTCTTACAACGTGTAATCATGCGCTTCCCATCATCCATAAACATGCACTTTCCATTGTGCAGCCGCCCGCCTTATCGTCTGTCCATCATCATATACCTCCCACTGTCTGAACGCCTTTTTTATCATGCAAGCCCCATCAGACACTTATATCCGCAACGCCCCCGCGTTTGTCGATAACATCCGAGAACTTACACCTTTGCCGATATCTTACGGCCCCGCTTATTGACTTCTATTTCTGCGCGGCATATACTTACTTTAAAGGGTATTATGAAACGCAAAACCTGTAGTAAAACGTGTCGCAAACAAGTTTTATAGGGCACCAATCTAAAGAAAGAACGGGTATCATGGCCTATGACATTACAACAGAAAAAACTCTATACCATCGAAGATATCAATGCCCTGCCGGAAGAACAGAGGGCGGAGTTGTTTAACGGCCATATTTATATGATGGAGCTGCCGGACCCTGTACATCAGAAACTAGTCGCCGATATTACCATCGCTTTGGGTAACCATATTCATTCTATCGGCGGTGGCTGCGACGTTTTTCCGGCGCCTTTCGCCATATTCCCTTATGCCAGCCGGGACACCTATGTCGAACCGGACATCAGCATTGTCTGTGACAAAAGTATATTGAGCAATCAGGGCTGCGAGGGCGCGCCTGATTTTATCATCGAGATCGTCTCCCCCTCCAGCCGCAGGATGGATTACGCTTTCAAAAATGCCCTGTACGCTGACGCTGGGGTGCGGGAATACTGGATTGTAGATCCGCAAAAACAGCAAACCGTGATCTATGACTATAAAAACGACGCGGCGCCGCTGCTCCTCCCGTTTCGTCGGGAGATAACCTCCGTTGTTTTAGAAGGCTTTCATATCTGCGTTTCTGAGTTTCTTTAATAGTAACCGTTCTATTCAACTGGTACATGTGAAACCGCTTGTAATTTTCGATAACAGCATTTTAACAGCACAGGGCTGCCGCTTTGCGATTGATAATCACAGCGGCAGCCCGTTTTTTGTGCGGGAAAGAAACTGCGCTTTTATTCCAAATATTTGATAGGTGGTAAAAAAGCTGCGTCTTATTCCAAATATTTGAAAGATCATTTTACCCGAATTTTAAATACGTTTTACAGCATCATAGTAATTATGAGAACCGCTCACGGCTTCCACCGACTGCATCTGTAAGATGCCTATGGTCTGCGGATTGGACGAGAGCTGTCTGTTTAACTCCTGGGCAAATGATGCCGGATCGTTGACCCCGTTCATGATGATGCCTCCCATATCTATATGGATATCGCCGACTCTCTGATTGTTGACCGTTGCCAGCACAGATGTGGGCATGTCAGGCAATACAGGAGCGATATTGACATGTTTCATCAGTTCTTCCGGCGGTATTTTGGAGATATCCCATAGGTTCTTTGACATTTCATCCGTAAACACCATGTCACCTGCCCCAAGCGGTGTAAACACCGCAGAATCGGAAGACCGAAAGATTAGCTCTTCTCCCCTCTCCTGTGTCAATGCAAGCTGATCCTGCGCAATGTGCCTAGAACCGTCGGCAAAACCCTTGATGCCAAGGGATTTTAACTTCTGATAAAGATTGCCGTTTTTTTTGCCATCATTATGTGTAATGCCAATTAATTTTGCCAGTTCTTTCATTTTAGCGCCGGAAAGCACCTTTCCTTTGCCTTTATAAAGCTTCCCTTGATTGTCATAAAGAACCTGGTTGAGCGCCGAGAAGTCTTTCTTTTTCTTATTCTTAGCCACTTTCGCGGCATCTTCCACATTTTTCTTTATGAAATTCATAGCATCTTCTTGTTGCTTCTTTTTCAAAACTAAATCCAGTGTCTCTTCACGACTCCATGAAATGTTCTCCAATTGATACGGGTTTTGATCGGCAACATATCTTCTCACCAACGCCCCCTCTGTGTCATTTGTATACGTCTCTGCTACTGGCGGTGTTAGAGGCGGCGCTGCGGGCGGGGCGCTCTCTGCTGCTGCTTTTTCTGCATCCACTTTATTACGGGTATACTCTCCCGCGCCCATACTTCCCGTAGCAGCATCAGCTAGGTCCTTGGATATTTCTCCACCGCTTCCAAGCCCGGCAACGAGGCCGTTTAAGGTTTCCAATACCGTATTTGTATTGCCAATCAATCCCTCAATGTTTCCCAGCAGCGCATTGGTGTCATCCAGCTTGTCGTTCACAAATCTCTCATAATTTGTATATAGTTCATCCAGCATATTATCCATATCCGAAAGATATTTATTATACTCCGTCTCTTCCAGATCTCTCTGCGCTTCTTCCAGCTCAACCTTAAGCTTCTGGACTTTAGTTTTTGCCTCCTCTGTGCCATTGTTGCCGTAAGCATTCAGCTGTTTTTGCAAATCGGCTATATTTTTCGTCTTTTCCGAAATGGTTTTCTCATAGTCATAAGCATCCTTTTCACTGTGTTTTAAGTCCTTATACTTCTGTATCAGATCACTGAGAGAGTCGAGCTGTGTCTCATAGCCTTCCCTGGCCAGATCTACGATCGCCTGCTTCTCATCCTCTGCGGCAAGACGCGCATCCCTCTGGGCATCCTCTAACTCCCTCATACGCTGTATCACTTTTTCGTCCGAAAGATCGGCGGCCTTCATCAGTTCCTGATATTCTTCCGCGTATCCTTTTGCCTGCGCCATATAACTTTCATAATTGACGTTATGTAATGCAAGGGACGTTTTACCGTAATCGGTAAAATTACCGTCATCATCCGTCATTTTTTCCTTGTCCAGCAAACTAAGGTAGTAGTCGGTCTCACTGTTGAGGCGTTTCGCACTCTCCATCCCCTTGTCAAATGCATCCCATCTGATCTGGCGTATCTGGTCATTATATTCTGCAACTGACTGGGTAGACGCATCGATCGCATTGGTCACATCATTGATTGCCTCTATCATCTGATACCATTCTTCAGAACCTGTTTGAACGCTTCCCGCAGCTACTGCTTCATTCAGGCTCTTTTGCATTGCCTCGCGCTTTTTGACAAGTTCTTGCTGTTCGGCGGTCTCCACGCTCAACAAGCCTTTATAATAAGACGTTGTCGGCTTCTTCCCCTGGCTCTCTGCCTGAGAAATCTGGTTCTGAATGAGAGTCTTTTTCTGTTCGTCTGCGGCAATCTGGTTGTCATACTCCGCCGCAATATTATCAAATTTCTCCATCGCCAGGTCGGCTTTCTCCTGTTTCGAGGTCTCCGCAAACAGCTCCGCCGCCGCCTTGTCGGTATTGTACGCTTCCAGATAGGCGTTGTACTGCACACATGAGTTGTAAAGTTTTCCGTTATCGTTTAATCCTGCTGCTTTGTCCAGAAAATCTTTTGGTATTTTCTTGCCCGATTTGGTGTACTTTTTCAAGGATTTTAACAGGGATTTGTTCTCTTTGGTGCCCTTAAAGTTCTTGATCGCCCGCTTGGCGCTGTTTAAATTCTTTTTGTCTTTGGCCACAGCATCGTCATAGGCATCCTGCTGCCTGTCAATCGCGCCGCTCTTTTTGTCGATCAGCTTATTTTTTTGCTTCGCTGTTGTGGCATTGTCTATCTTAGCGTCATAAAGCTCCTTTTTGTCATCTTGTTTTTCCACTTTAGAAGATGCCGTCTCCCCGGCCAACGCGGCCGCGGCTTTGGCATTTTCCGCCATAGTCTTTTTCATTTCCTGTAAGGAAGCGTTGTTCGCGTCGATGCGCTGGTTGTATTCGTACCACGCTTCGGAACCCTCCTTTACCGTAGATTTCAGATTTTCCAACTCTCTGTTCTGTTCGATCGTATAGGCAATCTGCTGCCGGAGATTTTTGTTCATATTTTTGTAATTGACCTTACCGGCGGAAAATCCCCATGCCTCCTTTATGTCGATACGCCCCTGGATTCGGTCGTTTTTGCCGGACAGCTTTTCGAGCAGGTTATCGTACTGCGTGATGAGAAGCTCGATTTTTGCCTGCATGAGTTCGGTTTGTTCGCGTTTTAAGTCTTCCACTGCCTCCCCGCAGGCGAGGGCCTTTTCATACCATTCCTGGTATTCTTTGATCTTTTCTTTTAACCCGTCGTCCGTGACATCCGCCATGTTCAGGCTTCCATCACGCACTTGTGCCGCCCACTGCTCATCAAGGCCGACCGCGTACGCCTTTTCCATATAGGTTTGATATGCCTGCTGCTGTGCGTTGATCTGCTGTTTTACATTGGAAAGCGCCGATTCGTATGATTTCGCACGCGTATCCAGCGTCTGGAAGGCGTCTGCACCCGCGGATTTTAACTTTTCAAATGCGCTGGAGAGGCGGTTTAAGAGGGTTTCGATGAAATTGAATGTTTCGACGGTGGCTTCCTTTTCTTTTTCTTTGGCAGGCGAAGCTGATTTAGCGGCGTTATTTGGCGTCTTTTTACCATGATATTGCAGCGCAGGTTCCACATTTGCAGCTTTCAATAAACTCTCTAATTTCTCTTTGTAATACTGGGCATAATAATCTTCTGTACTATTTTGCCCCGTCTCACCAACTGTTTTCGTCTTATAATCTGCCCATTCCGCAGCATATTGCGCCAAAGACAGCGCTGCAACTGTGCCGAGTGCTGCATTGGCTATACTATTTAATGCGTTAATTTTGTCTGTACTGCTGATTTGAGCATTGTTAAAATCAATTTCCTGCAGCATTAACCGATATAACTCATTGTTTAAAATCCCGACACTTTCTGCCTCTGCCATAAGCTCATCGATACGCACTCCCGTAATTTGACTTAAATCCTGCTTAGCCAGAAATTCTGCCGCTTCCTGTCTAGCCAGTTCCGCTTCCACGATAGCCGCCGCATTTGATACGCCATATTGCTCCAGCATATCTATCGTCAATTGTTTTGTTGCACTGCTAACTCCGTTTAAAATTCCCTTTGAATCGATCCACGCTTTTATCAGCGTATCAAATGCTTTTTGGCAACCTTCGATATCATTCGGCGAATTTGTCATTAGATCAATAAAATGTTGGTATTCCTCCTCCATTCCCGCAAAATTTTTGGAAAATTTTGCGCTGTTTAAACTGCTAAAATCAAATTCACCACCGTTTTTTACATCGGAATAAATTTTATTCAGTTGTTCAAATCCGCCTGACATATCGGACAAAGCGTCTATCATTTGAGATTTTGAAAAGGAAGAATATAGTTTGATCAAATCACCTGTGTCATTTTTTAGTCCCTTTTGATATTCTCTCCAGTTTTTGACCTGCTCATTGATATCATAGACACCTTGATTAATTTCCATATATTTCTTTTTTTGTTCTACGGTCAATTTTGACAATTCTTCCTGATAAGCAATACTGTCCTGGTAACGTTTTAATTCTTCTCCGGCAGATATCATCCCATCACCGTTAAAATCCCATAGCATCTGATCGAATTCCTTATTAACGCTATCAATCTCCTCATCTGTAGATATCAAGTCCCAATTAATCAAAATATTATTATCTTTAAAATATCTTTTGATTTGTTCCCATCTGGCAGCTAGTGTATTGGCATCGACAGACATATCAAATAGATCAGCAAACTCAAACCCCAGTTCTCCTGTCGCTTGTTCGATCTCATCGGCAAAACTAAGTACCTCCCTGTTCAAAAAACCGGTGGTATCACCATTATATTCCTCCTGAATAATCTTCATGGCGGAAATATCCAAATCACCAACTAAAAGCTGCATTATTTTTCTCTGTTTGTCATTTTCGGCGTTTAAATATTTGTACGCACCAATCATACCTTGCAACATGTCATCTCGATATTCACACCAGTAATCATCTACCTGCTCCTGCATATTATCCGTATCGTTTTGCAGAGCCCACATTTGTTCATTGATTTCATTAAGATACGCCTCCACAGCAACATAAAACTGGTCCATAATGCTATTATTATTCCCTAATACTCTGGCAATTTCTTCTTCATCAATTTTTAATGTTCCCTGATCAATGTCAAATTCTGCAGCACCCATCAAAGCATCTTTATCTATCCTATCCAGCTCATCTGTCTTATCAATAATGTTATCAAAAATATTCTTTAGATTAGTATAATATTGCATTAATTCTTTATCATTCACATCCCATGACATTTGGGGAGAAACTTTCCTATTCTGCACGGCCTTTAATATTTGTTTATATCTCTCGATCGACTCATTATTTTTTTCAATCTGATCATCCAATCCATCATCTCCATCCGGCTGATAAATTATGGTGTAGATGTCATCAAAGCCGGCTGATAAATTCTTCCACACTTCCCTTGCATTGGCTAGTTCTTCTTTCTGGATGAGGAGATCTAACTTTTCGGCAGCAGCTTGTGCGTTATCACCGAGATCAAGTATCGCATTGCCCTCTTCATCTATGCCAATTTTTAGTTCCGGAAACATCTCTGCCAGTTTGTTATTCGTGGCGATAAATTTATCAAATTCCTCCGTGCTCAGATTCACATTTTTATTTTGTAAGGTATCTACGCCCCCCATTAAGCCAGCATAACTCTCTTTTGCTTCACCAACCACTTTTTTATGATCGAAAAGCTTCTTATTCATATCGTCAATTTTCGACTGAAATTCTTCGATAGATGCTTTCGCATCTTTTAACGCCTGCGCAGCCTCCTCCTGTTTTTTCTTCTGATAGGACAATACCTTTGTAAAAATAGTAATCCCCGTTGTAATGGCAGTTATAATCAACCCAATTGGATTAGATAACCAAGCAGCCTTAACCGCATTTAGAGCCCCTCGGAAAGAAAATGCAGATTTTGCGGCTGTAATTTGTGCTTCCGCAAGTCCCAGTGTTTGCAATTTCTGCCTGCCTTGCTGATCTGCAAGACCCATGCCTTCCAATATGGTTAATCGCTGCTCCTCATTTAATTGTTTGGAAGAGAGTACAGCCTTCAGCTGACTGTCACTCATTCCGGCACATGCTTTCCCCACAGCCTTCAGCTGACTGTCACTCGTTCCCTGATTCAACTTCTGCATCGCCAATATCATCTGCTTCGTTCCCTGTTTTGCCCGTACCATATTTTCAGCAAGAGCACTAATATCTCTTGGCGCATTGATATCTCTCAGATTGATCAGAGACTCTTCTAACAAATTGCACTGTTCCAAAAGTTTAACAAAATCCTGAGTCGTCTCCTTAATGTCAGGAAAAATTGTATTTTCATTTTCTTTTATAGCTCCTGTATCTGATGTTACACTGCTCCCCTTTTCTGTGCTAGTTTGTGAATCAGCCTCATACATTGCTGTCGGTACCGATACATTTACCCCAATCTGTGCAATTCCACGTAAGATGTTTTCGGCTTCCTTTTTCGCTTCCTCCAGTTCGGCAATCATTTTTTCATTATCCAACGTTGGACGAATCACCAGATCGTTTTTACGTTTCTCCAGCTTTCGGATACTCCGCTCAATCCCTGTCATATCGGCATTTATTTTTACCTGCGGTACGATGCGTTTTAAACTTTTATCCAATTCTCTTTTCACTTTTTTACTGTCCAAAACTCCTTTTACTTTGACTGTCAGTTTTGACGCCAGTGCCTTAAAACCTGACTTTAACTTTGCCAGTGATTTTACTTTATCAAGCACCGCCTGTACCGTTATTTTGTTTGATGTATTTTTATCGCTCATATTGCCTCTCTTTCCGCCGCATTAACGGCATATTAATTTTTAACTTTTTGCTCTGACTGGCAACAGCCTGCCTCCCGGACATTTTATGTGTCTCCCTAAAGGGGCGCCGACCCGCATTACTGCTGATCGGCCGCCTTTCCCACACACTTTACGCGCTTTGCAAAAGAACTGCTGCCCGCTTTTCCTTACGCCTGGCCGTCTGTTCCCTCATTCTCTTCCATCAATACCAGATCAAGGATATTGTCATCCGCGTCCGCCATCAAATCACAGGTGATAGTGATGGAACCCGGATCGCCGTTGTTGGAAAAGCTTAAGGACAGATTACCCTGCGGCGCCACTTTGTAAGCCGTAAGCTTGTACGGCAAAATGCTGTCATCCTCCG
>CAJTYI010000003.1 GCA_910584215.1 uncultured Roseburia sp.
ACCGGGCGAACCGACAGAGCGGAGTGTCCAACCTTGAAAAGACGTGTATCATAGCTGGATGCCCCAAAGGCACGCGCTAAGTACCTCGGGATTTGTGATATTGAAGAAAAAAGCAGAAACTGGGACACCAACGACACGATGGATGCCGCTTTCGCTCATAGGAAAACAAAAAGTTATAATATTTTAGATAGAATACCATAGGTATTCATCTAAATAACTTGGCTAATAACCTATACAATTACCTCGTTATTTTACTATGGTTTCCTGTAAAAATCAAATTAGAATAATATTCAGGTTTATTTTTACATTATGAAAATGAAACATGATATTCTTCCCTTGTCTTGCTTTTTACCGCTATTTACGATAATATGGCTATAAACATATAAAGCATGTTCGTTATTTACACGAAAATAAGAACCAAAGGAATACAGACCACGAAAATAAGAACCAAAGGAATACAGACATGGAATTACAACGTTTATTGAGTTATGTAAGAAAAGCGGTAGATACTTACCAGTTAATCGATGAGGGTGACAAAATTGCGGTGGGAATCTCCGGCGGAAAAGATTCTCTCACCCTGCTCTATGCGCTCAAACATTTACAGCGCTTTTATCCGAAACATTTTGATCTGATCGCAGTCACAGTCGATTTGGGTTACGAGGGCTTCCGGTTAGAGCCGATCGAAGCGCTTTGCCGATCTTTTGAGATTCCCTATCACGTTGTGCACACCGAGATTGCCAAAATAATCTTTGAGGACAGAAAAGAAACCTCCCCCTGCTCTCTCTGTGCAAAAATGAGAAAGGGAGCCCTAAATGACGCGGTTAAAAAGTTGGGATATGGGAAAGTTGCTTACGCCCACCATCAGGATGACATTGTGGAAACAATGCTGCTCTCGCTGATGTACGAGGGACGCTTCTTTTCATTTTCGCCGAAGACTTATCTGGACCGCATGGAGCTGACGGTGATCCGTCCCATGATGTTTGTTCCCGAAGCTGAGGTGAAGGGATTTCAGAATAAATATCAACTTCCGGTCGTCAAAAATCCTTGTCCTGTGGACGGCGTGACTAAAAGAGAATACGCCAAGCAATTGCTTGCCACATTGAATCAAGATAATCCCGGTGTGAAAGCGCGCATGTTCCGCGCTATCCTAGACGGGAATATCCCCGGATGGCCGCAGGCAGTTAATCCGCGCGGATAAGGAGAGCCTCCACGCTATAGCTTATAACATAACCCGTTCAAGTAAAATATCAAAGGAACTGAAAGCATGAAAGAAAAAGCCTACTATGAAAACATCAATATAAAAAATGAAGTTAATTTAAGAAAGTTACTCGCGTCTCTGCCCCCTTTTTGCAAACAGTTTTTTATCGCCATGGAGGGCACCACGTCTTCCAGGACGAGAATTGCATATGCTTACGATATCGGATGTTTTTTTGATTATCTACATACGGTCAATCCGATCTGCGGTAAAATGGAAATAAGTGAGTTTCCGATCACGTTATTAGATGAGATCACACCGATGGATATTGAAGAATATCTTTCTTATCTGAAATATTATGAAAAAGACGGCGTCGAACATACCAATGCTGAGCGTGGTTTGAAGAGAAAATTGTCTGCGCTCCGCTCTTTTTACCATTATTACTATAAACATGATCTCATTCAAAATGATCCGACTATGAAAGTAGAAATGCCCAAAATTCATGATAAAAATATTGTGCGCCTCGATGTCGATGAGGTAGCAACGCTGTTAGACGAAGTAGAATCGGGGGAAAATCTGACGGATCGTCAGCGCAAATACCATGAAAAGACAAGGACAAGGGATCTGGCGATGATGACATTGATGCTTGGTACTGGTATTCGTGTGTCTGAGTGCGTAGGGCTTGATCTTGAGGATGTCGACTTTAAAAATAATGGGGTCAAAGTTCACCGCAAAGGCGGCGCTGAGGTAGTCGTTTATTTTGGAGAGGAAGTCCGGTCTGCCCTTCTCGACTATATGGTCGAACGCCAGAAAATCACCGCGGCCGATGGCAGCACAAACGCACTCTTTTTATCCATGCAGAATAAGCGCATCCATGTGCGTTCTGTAGAAAATCTGGTCAAAAAATATGCGAAACTGGTCACCAGCTTAAAACATATTACACCACATAAGCTGAGAAGTACATACGGCACATCTTTGTACCGTGAAACCGGAGATATTTATCTGGTGGCGAGTGTCCTGGGGCATCAGGATGTCAATACGACAAGAAAGCACTATGCGGCACTCGAAGATGATAAGCGCCGCAGCGCAGCGAAAGCTGTCAAACTAAGAGAGGTGTAGAGAATCAATTTTTTCCTTGATGCGGTCTCTGACCAAAGCTGCTATCTCCTGTGTCTTAAGTGAGCCGTATTCTTCGTAATAGATAGGCGCAAGATAATGAACCTGCGTTTTTACAGGGCCAAGGCAAAAAAGACTGTTGAAAACCTTGTATGAGTCCACAAGCGCTACCGGTACGATTGGAGCTTTTGACTTTAATGCGATCTTAAAACTTCCTGCCTTGAAATCACAGACATTGTTGCGATTATTAAAATCATAGCCGCCCTCCGGAAATAAAATATATCGACGCCCTTTTTTGACCTCCTCTGCCACCTCATTGATAATGGTGAGAGCTTGTCTTACGTCCTTTTTGTCGAGGCGTTTGCCTTCCAGCAAATCCACAAATTCTTTTACCAGCAGAGTATTTGATTTGGCTCTGTCCATGACTAGGGAACATGGCGTGGGATGCGTGTAAATGATGCCAAGGGCATCGTATTTTCCCTGATGATTGGGATACATCATATAACCGCCCTCTTGCGGCAGATGTTCCTCCCCGTAAGCCTTTGTATGAATAGCGCCTGAGACTTTCATCAGGCGGATGACATGCTTAGCAAGCGAATACCGCTCTTCCACGGAATATTTTTCCGGATGATCTGCTTCCCGGCGCATCTTGGGAATAATATAAGGAGCGCGAAACAAATTCATAATAATGACATAAATGAACTTAAACATATCGGGCTGTTAATCCTCCACAATTTATATAAAGTAATAATAAATATGCTTATAATATTCTAAAGAATTTCTTAACCAATTATACCTTACTTTTTAATAATTGACAACTATCGCCCGATTTTATTTTATATTTGAAATCATGCTCCATCCACCTTTGCTCTGATGCCATTCACTAAACATATCAAACTCGGTCCATTTATCCATCTATCACTGCCCTGATGCTTTCATAAAGCACTTCAACTACATCCTCTCTGTTACAGGTAAAATCCGGTTCCACAAGATTTGAAGGATTATTCTTGTCGATGCGGCAAAATTCTTTTGTTGAAATCTGCATAAACAATTGCGAATTGGGCAGTCGGAACTTTGCAATGTCACCGTATCCATTTAGCGTTGCCAGGCTCCTCACCGATGAGCGTACCCATAAGATTATCTTTTATGTACTGCGCAAATAGAATGGCTGATCTAAATGAATTAGCGGAAGTTAAGACATAGACTGGGCCGTTAAACGTTAGATCATCATATAAGAATGTATTGCGAAGTGAATTGATATAAATTATGGGAGATATTCGGCAGAATAATAAGGAACTGTAATATACTGCCCACATTGGATTGCCTCTCCAGAAAGATGATTGATATACTGCACCTCCCTTATATAATCGCTTCTGCTGCGGTAAGATTCTCCCATATACCTTCCCGCAATATCCCACAGCGTATCTCCCTGCTCGATGCGGATGTTTGTATAATATTTGTAACAAGAATCTGCCGAGGCAGCCTTTGCTGCCACGCGTCCAGATAAGAAGAAACAGAAAGCGGCAATACATACGGCGGTCAATGTGAGCAGCCCGATGGCAAACTCCTGCTTTTTCACGCTGGCACGGCAAAAATGTCTCACGAAATGGATGTTATGAATCACGAGCTTCTTTTTCATCTGATGACCTCCCTGCAAATTACTGCAAACATGTGTTGCGAACATGTGTTGCGAACATTCGTTCTATACCTGATAGTGCTACTGTAACACAGGAACATGTGTTTGTCAATCAGTACTTTTTATTCCAACGCCGCACACGTATGCCCAGGATGCCGATCACAACTGAAACAAAGCCTAAAGGCTTTCACACACTCCCAAGCTGGGAGCGATTTTCCCTTGACATAAGACCTAGCAGTGCTGCGCGATAGGTACAGTTATGAAGTAACACCTTCTGCAATTGTATATTTGGGGTTGCGAACAAGTTTTCGGAATATATGTTTGCTTTTTGAAAAGAGCTGTGCTATAATGAGCGAAAGAAACGATAGCAAATGATTTGTATATCAATTATCATAAAGGGGGTTTTTTCTATGGGAAGTGGAAAAATCAGCGATAAACAGCGTGCAATATTAGAATATATTAAACAGGAAATTCTTGACAAAGGCTATCCTCCCGCAGTTCGAGAGATCTGTGAGGCAGTCGGTTTAAAGTCAACCTCTTCCGTTCATGCACATCTGGAGTCGTTGGAGAAGAACGGTTATATTCGCAGAGATCCCACCAAGCCGCGCGCAATTGAGATTATAGACGATAACTTTAATCTGACACGCAGAGAATTAGTCAATGTGCCGATTATTGGACAGGTAGCTGCCGGACAGCCCATCCTGGCAGTGGAAAACATCGAAAATTATTTTCCGATTCCGGTAGAGATGCTGCCCAATGCAGAGGCGTTCATGTTAAATGTCAAAGGGGAAAGTATGGTGAATGTCGGAATTTTCGACGGCGATAAGATTTTGGTTCAAAAGCAGTCCACCGCCAATAACGGCGAGATGGTGGTTGCTTTGGTCGATGACTCCGCTACAGTTAAGACTTTTTATAAAGAAGACGGACATATCCGGTTACAGCCGGAAAATGACACGATGGAACCGATCATTGTCGATCATTGTGAGATTTTAGGCAAAGTATTTGGTGTGTTCCGGCTGTTTCGCTGACATAATTAAATATTTGAGCCTACAGTTGCATATTTTGGCAACAGATATGGCTGGAGCTTTGGAGAAAGCGCCCATATGGCGCTTTCCCTACAAATTTTCTTTGGCTGTATGAATATCAATAATTTTACCATCTCTCCAGATACGCTCTAAATCATAAAACAGGCGGTCTTCTTTGGAGAAAATATGCAGAATGATATCTCCATAATCCATGAGTATCCAGGTGGAATTCTTGTTGCCCTCTATCTGCCTTGTCTTTAAGCCTTCCTTGTATAAGGCTTCCTGTACCGCGTCCTGCATAGCCAGAATCTGATTCTGGTTGGAGCCGTTTGCAACGATAAAGTAATCTGCGATGGGAGAAATACCCTGTATATCGATCACAGTCACATCCTCCGCCTTGCGGTCTTCCAATGCATCTACCGCCAGTTTACAGTATTCTAATGATGTCATTTCATGTACTCCTCGTATTATATAGTAGTAGTGTTTATAGTCCCTCTCCAAGGACTGTATGTTATACTACCTAAGATACTGTGGATTGTTTATCAACTCCTCGTATTAAGATTCCGTCAGGTATCTTCTATAGTATTCATAAGTAATTCGGCTAGTGTTATCAATACAGCATCCACGCGCCATAAGATAAGTTAAAGTATCTTCCAAGATCTCTGCCATGCAGCGGTTGAGATCGGTAAATGCCGTCCTGCGGATATTGGAAAGATTGGGCGCTTTGTCGCGCATGGGTTCAATATAGTCGGCAATGTAGATGATTTTATCTAAAAGACTCATATCAGGTTCCCCGGTTGTGTGCACTTTGATTGCGTGCAGAATCAGCGGATCGTTGACACCATAGGTGTGCTCTGCCACAAACGCACCCAATTTGGCGTGGAGCAGACTAGGATTGTCATATTCGGCATTGTTTATGGGGATATGATGCTTTTCGCACAGCCTGACCTTGTTGTCATTTGAGATACATTTGGCACAGTCGTGGAGCAAACCGGCCATCATCGCGTCATCGACGGGATAGCCGTGCGCCATGGCGAGGGATGCCGCCGTGTACATGACGCCGAGTGTATGTTCGTAGCGAGACTTGTCCAGCTCTTTTTTTAAATGTTTGCGTATTTCATTTCGTTCCATTACTCTATTTAAGCCTTTCTCACAATTTATCATCAAATATAACGATAGAGGCCATGTGCCCTGATATATTCTTTTACCGGCTCGGGACACGCGCAAGCGTCAAGATTTTGCCCAAGCGCTGTGCGTTGTCGTATTTTTGTGGAGGAAACTGGCGTGATTCCACTTTTTATCGTACAGATATCAGCCGGAAAAAGTGAATGTATCACAGAAATTTTTTGATTGATTTCGTCCAGGTTCATATCATCCCGCACTGCTACCAAAAGAACGGCGTGTTGACAGATGATTTCCGGGTGAAACCAATGCTCAAAATAATCCAAAGAATCCGCGCCCATAATAAAATAAAACTGATACTGTGGAAAAGATTCGTCCAATTTTTCCAGAGTGCGATAAGTATAACTGGTTTCTGCCGCGTCGATCTCAATGGTCGACAGTTTGAAGTAAGGATAATTTGCGATGGCAAGCTGAGTCATCTCTGCCCGCTGCACAGCCGGCGTCATGGCACTCTCCTCTTTATTTGGAGAATGGCCGGCTGGGATAAACCAGACTTCGTCTAATTGATATTCTTCATAGGCACTCTGTGCGATATTGATGTGTCCATAGTGTATGGGGTCGAAAGAACCGCCTAGAATGCCGACTTTTTTATGAACGTTATCTTTCATAACTATTTCGGAAGATCGTATTTGGAATTTTTCTTTGCCTGACGGAAAAGAATCATCTTTTTACCGATCACCTTTACCACCTCCGCATGTGTACGGCCAGCCACTGCCTCCGAGATTTCCCTGGGATCATCGTCACAGTTTTTTAACACAGATACTTTTATCAGTTCTCTCTTTTCAAGTGCCTCGTCCAGCGCTGTGATCAGCTCTGGCGTGAGGCTGGCCTTGCCAATCTGAAAAATAGCATCCATTGTGTTTGCCTGTCCGCCCAAATAAGCGCGCTGTTTGCTTGTCAATGCCATAATAACCTGCCTTTCTATTTATAATAATCAAATTCGTTGCCGTACATACGCACGGTATCGCCATCTTTGATGCCCATTTCTTCCAGCCTGCTCAAAATACCCTGTTCTTTTAAGAATTTCTGGAAGAACAAAAATCCCTTTTCAGAGTCTATATTGGTGTAACCGAGCATTTTATCAATCTTAGGTCCCTCCACAACAAAAGCCGCATCGTCTGCCCGCGTGATCGTATAAGGCTCCTCCTCAAAAAGACGCAGGGTCGGATCGAATTCCGAATCATAGACCATCGGTTCTTTGCTGCATCGCGACAACAAATCATTTACATGATACAACAGCTCTTTTACGCCTTTGCCGGAAACAGCGGAAATTGGAAAAACTTTGATATCATTTTTTTCAAATTCCTCCGAAAGTGCGCGTATGATGTCGTTCTCATCACCGTAGATCGCGTCTGTTTTGTTGGCGGCGATCACCTGGGGTTTATTGAGCAAAGCTGCATCATAGGCTTCTAATTCCCGGTTGATCGCGTGTATGTCGGCGATCGGATCACGACCCTCGGTTCCCGCCGCGTCGACCACATGAATCATAACTTTGGTCCGCTCAATGTGACGCAGAAACTCAAGCCCTAATCCAACACCAGTGGAGGCACCCTCTATCAGCCCCGGAATATCGGCGATGACGAATCCACTGGCGCCGTCCAAATCGACCACGCCAAGGTTGGGCTGCAATGTCGTAAAATGATAATTGGCAATCTTAGGCTGGGCATTGGTGACGCGGGACAAAAGCGTGGATTTGCCGACATTCGGAAATCCTACCAGACCTACATCCGCGATCACTTTTAACTCTAGCTTCACTTCAAGTTCAACCGCTTCACCGCCGGGCTGGGCATATTTTGGGGCCTGCATGGTAGCCGTGGCATAATGCTGGTTGCCAAGACCTCCCCGTCCTCCCTTTAAAATGACTCTTCTGCGCTGATCGCCGGACATATCGGCAATCACTTTGTCAGAAGCCGCATCCTTAATCACGGTTCCTGCCGGCACCTTTAAGATTAAGTCAGCGCCGTTTTTGCCATGGCAATTTCTCTTGCCGCCGTCCTCTCCCGGCTGCGCCGCAAATTTTCTGCGGTGTCGGTAGTCTGTGAGCGTGTTCAATCCGTCATCGACTTCAAAAACGATATCACCGCCTTTGCCGCCATCGCCGCCGTCCGGTCCACCGTCGGGCACATATTTTTCCCGGCGGAAGCTGACATGGCCGTTACCTCCCTTGCCGGATTTGACAATAATTTTTGCTCTGTCTGCAAACATAGTGAGTATCCTTTCTTAAATGTTCCTGTTAAAAATCGCCTGCCTTTGAAAGCCAAAACAATCTCCTGCGAGATAAGTTTGGCATTATGATATATCCTGCCTTTGAAGCCAAAGTAATTTCCCTCGAGATAAGTTTTAAACTATGATATATCCTGCCTTTGAAAGCCGAAGTATTCTCCTTTAAGGTAAAAAGGCACGACAAACCGAACAAATCCGGTCTGCCGTGCCTGGTCATACGTTTTACTCTGCTACTGGATAAACGGAAGCCTGCTTCTTGTCTCTTCCCTTTCTCTCGAATCTTAAAACGCCGTCTGTCAGAGCGAATAACGTGTCATCTCCGCCGATGCCTACATTGACACCCGGATGAATCCTTGTACCACGCTGTCTGTACAGAATATTGCCAGCTTTGACGAACTGTCCGTCTGCTCTTTTGGCTCCTAATCTCTTTGACTCTGAATCACGTCCGTTTTTGGTGGAACCAACTCCCTTTTTATGGGCAAAAAACTGAAGGTTCATATTTAACATGTCCTACACCTCCTTAAAAGTTAGACTGATATAATCATTTCCATAAGTTGACTGGATTCCCTCTAAGCCTAAAACCAGCGTTTTGATCAGCAATTGTGCATCCTGGCCGACGGATTCTTGAAACCGTACTGAGATCAGTCCTGTCTCTTCCTCTGTCGTGGCCGCAAACTGCTCGTCTGTGTATACATCTAAGGCATTGATGATGGTGATCACCAATGCGGAGATACCTGCACAAACAATATCCTCGCCTTTTTGTGCATAGCCGGCATGACCCTGGCAGGTAAAACCGATATACTGCTGATGCTGGTTTTGGAAAATCGTAACGCTTGTCATAATTTTATTATGCGTTGATTTTCTCGATCTTAACCTGAGTAAACGCCTGTCTGTGACCGTTTTTCTTGTGGTAACCGGTTTTTCTCTTGTACTTGTATACGATTACCTTTTTCCCTCTGCCCTCTTTTACGACAGAAGCATCGACGGTCGCGCTCGCAACGTCAGATCCAACCTTGATTCCGTTGTCGGATACAGCCAGAACCTGGTCGAACGTTACTTTCTCTCCGGCCTCCACACCAAGTTTTTCAATGGTAATGATATCGCCCTCGGATACTTTGTACTGTTTACCACCTGTTGCAATAATTGCGTACATATGGCACCTCCTATTTTATCATTACTCGCCAGTTGCGGTGCTTAAAAACATCCTGCGGGATAGCTGGCTGGCCAGCTTATCAACATGCAAAAAGCAAATGTTTTCAAGACTTTCCTACCTCACTGTGCGGCATACCGTGTAAGTATAGCATGTCACAAATCTTATGTCAATCTTTTTTCCCAATTATTTCATACTCACTCTGTCTTAAAGTAATCAATGCTTTTCACCAGTTGATCTGCTATGCCCCGCAGCTCCATCGCGCTCTCGGAAATCTGCTCGAAGGCTCCGGCCACCTGCTCGGTTGCATGGTAGGTCTGTCTGGTACTCGAGGCATTTTCCTGCGCGATCTCGGAGAGGCCATCCACGGCATCGACCACTTCATTGCGCGAGGTCTCAAGGAGGGAGGCACTCTTTTTGATCTGTTCGATGCTTTGAATCGAATGGTCAATTTTCTCGAGTACTTGTGTGACGATAGCCTGTGTATTTTGCATACTTTCATTCTGACTGCTGATGACGGTCTGCATCGTAAGCATGATTTCCACTGCCTTCTCGGAATCTTCACGCAGGATATCCGAGATCTCCTCGATCTCCAAACTGGACTGGTTGGACTGTTCTGCCAGCTTTTGAATCTGGCTTGCCACGACCGCAAAGCCTCTGCCGCACTCCCCTGCGCGCGCCGCCTCAATGTTCGCATTGAGGCTTAGCATATCGGTTTCCTCCGCAATCGACGTGATAATCGCCGTGGCTTTCTGTATCTTTTGCACGGATTCGTTGGTGCGGTTCGTCTGCTCCTGCACATGGTTGATGGAAGTTTCCACCTCCTCGTTGATGGCGCGCAGTTTTGCGATCGTCTGCACCGCCTTTTGGCTGGAAATCTGCATCTGCTCTGCGATCTGATTCAGCAGGTCCACTTCATGCGAGGTTTGAGAAATAGTTTCCCCGATGCAGGACATATACCCGGAAGTGTTGAGAGAGTTTTCTGCCTGCCGGTCGGAGGAGTCCGAAATGAAATTTACGGCATCTTTCACCTCCTGCATGGTGCGGTTGGTATCCTGCGCCGTAGTTCCAAGCATATAGGAAGCCTCCACCAGATGCTGTGCATTTTCGGCAATCTTTGCAATGGTAGTCTTGATCTGACTGCTGAGGTTTGCCGTGGCGCGGGAGAGCTCCCCGATCTCGTCGGGACGGTTTTGCTGCTTGTCCGGGATATAGGTGTCTAAGCTGCCGTCTGCAACTTTTTGTAATACATAAATACTGGATTTTAAGTCTCTGCTGATAGAAGACGCCATCCAAAAAGCAACGATCATGCAGACGGCCATGACAAATACGACTGCGAGCACGATCAGTCGTATCATATGGTTGATCGTAGCATCACTGGCGGCTTTCGGGGTTCCCACAAAGATCATACCGATGGGACTGTCCGTTTTACTCGGCTGATAGACCGGTATATAGTAGCCGTAATGTAAGGTGCCGTCTATCGAGACCGAATGGCTGAAATATTCGCTGCCGCTCTTGAGCACTTTGTCAATAATGGCGGCTCCGGCCGGCGAACCGAGAATCCGGTTCCCATCCCTGTCGGTCGCAGATGTCATCACGCGCTTGTCACCATAAAAAAAGGTTACTTCCATGCCCGAATTTTCTTTGATGCGGTCCACGAGCACCTCCGATTTGGAGACATTATAGCTTCCTTTCCAGATGTCGCCGTTGGCCGCCTGTGCATATTCACCGCTGTTTTGGTCGTAGGCCGCCAAGGTTGCTGCCGCCGTTCCTTTTAGGGCGCCCTGTACCTCGTCGATCATTCCGTTCTTTACATATGTAACCGTTAAACACAGTGTGATGATTCCCAGTAAGATCACAGGCAGTACCGAAATCAACATAATTCTCTTCTTTAAGTTCATGTGTCCTCTCATTCCGCCGCGCAAGCGGCACTTTGACAGTGGGAAATTTGTAACGCGCATCGTCACAAATTATGAGATTATAATGATGAATGTTCCATGTTTCTTTCGCCTATTCCACTACGGTGACAGTTTTAAAGTACCAGTTGATGTTACCGGTGATCGTGGCGTCATCGAGTGTTTTTCCTTCTGCGCCTACGGTCTCCCCGGTATTGGTCTCGATGACCCCGTTGAAGACATTAAAAGCACCGGAAAGTATGCGCCCTGTCTCCTCCTCGACCTTTTTGGCTGTCTCTTCGCTGCACAGAGATGAGAGTGCGGTGAGTCCGACCATATTTTCCGTCATTCCGCCATAGTAATTGCTGCCATCATAAGTTCCCTCCATAATACGCTCCACAGCCTGTGTATAGTAGGTGCTCCAATTCCAGATTACGCTGGTAAGACATGCGTTCGGCGCCGCCTTGCTCATGTCGGAGTTATAGCCGATACCGTAGGCGCCTCGCTGCTGCGCCGCCTCCATGGGATTTGGCGTATCGCAGTGCTGGGCGATGATGTCGCATCCTAGGTCGAGCAGCGCCTCGGCGGCTGCCCGTTCGCCCTCCGGGTCAAACCAGCTATTGGTGACTTTTACATACACCCTTGCGTCGGGATTGACCGCGTAGATGCCAAGGGCAAATGCGTCGATGCCGCCTGTCACCTCAGCGTTGGAGGAATCCATGGCTGCGACATAACCGATTTTGTCGGCGGAAGTATTGAGTCCCGCCACAATGCCGCTGATATAGCGGGCCTGATAGATGCGGCCAAAATAATTGGTAAAATTGCGGCCGTTGCTCTTATAACCGGTGGCATGTGCAAAATAGATATCGGGATATTCCTCCGCAAGCTCTGCCGTCTTGTCCATATATCCCCAGCTTGTGGAAAAGATCACATTGCATCCTTCCTCAATGCATGACATTAACGCTTCCTCGATTGCCTGGTCGTTGGTATCGGTCACATTGATCTGTCGGATGATCTGATCGTCAGACAGCCCTAGATTTTGCTGCATCCCCTGAATTCCGAGATCGTGCATGTAGGTGTAACCGTTACCCTCTGTCGGGTCCGTGAGATGAAGCACGCCGATTTTTAAATCTTCTTTGGGGATTCCCTTTGGGACGGGCGTTTCCTTGACCGGCGCGCCGCCCTGCGCTTCCATCTCCGCTGTGGTATCATCCGTATCGGAAACCGCGTTGGCCGCCTGCTCTGCGGCGGATTCATAACCTTTGTTTGTGGCATAGTCGTCAATTACTGCGGTGGAACCGCAGCCAGTCACTATGCACACAACGATCAAAAGCATCAGTGAAAACTTCTTTTTCATAAACGGTTCATCTCCTTTGCTGAGTTCAGGTTATCTTTCCTTTAACAGAAAGGCGTTATTTTGAAAAGGTCAAGTACAGGCATCGTCATGTCCGCCGGCAACGGGCGCAAAAGATTGACAGGGCAAAAAGCTTTCGCGCAGCGGCTTACGGCGTTTTTTCCTGGTCAGTTCTACCAGGCCAAGCTTGGTGATATCGATAAGCTGAACGGGAACGGGGTCAGATTTTAAACAGGCGCGCAAATACGTCATTAACTCCTGTTCTGCCTCTTTGGAAGTCAGATTGATAAAGTCGATCAGTATGATGCCGGAGAGATTGCGCAGACGAAGCTGTCTGGCAATCTCAGCCGCGGCGTCTTTGTTGACCCGCAAAAAATTTTCCTGTGTGTCCTTTTTGGCCACATTTTTTCCGGTATTGACATCTATAACGGTCAGCGCCTCAGTGGGCTGGATGATTAAGTAAGCGCCCGACTTCAACCATACTTTCTGGCTCAGCGCGGCGCGCAGATTTTCTTTGATGCTGTAAAGGGCATGTAAAGAATAGGCGTCGTCGTTATAGTGCCGCAGCAAAATGCCGGAGTCCGTGCTTATTTCATAGCGCAAAGAGGGAACACTCCCGCCTGATGTAAGGCATTCCGTCCCGATACCGTAAAACCCGCAGATCTTTTCAAAGATTTCTCTGTCGTCCGTTACGACTTGTTCTAACGTGCTTTGCGGCAAATCCTCCAGATCTTTTAGATAAGGACAAAGTGCTTTCTTTAAGACGCTGTAGGCTGTCATATGCTGTGCATTTGAGACCAGAGACCGGTATGCCTGCAATAATGCTTTAAGTTCCGTTAAAACATCTTCATCTTGTGCAGTCGAAGCGTTTGTGCGGATAATGACGCCGCAGTCTTTGAGGGCGGACTGGTGCTCTTCTAGCAGCTCTCTGTAATGGGACCGCAATTCTTTAGACAATTTGGAGGAAACGGAACATTTATGGTTGCCGCTTGTGACGACCGCATATCTGCCGTCAAAACTTAGATTCGTCGTCACCGAGGGTTCTTTGGTTTTTAGCGCTTCCCTGGAAACTTGGACAATCAACTCATCCCCGGCGCACAATTTCTTTTTTTGCGACTGCTTCTTCGTAAAAATAGGATGTTTGAGGTCTTCCAAAGGCAGATAACAGGTCTGTGACGGACTGATCTTGACAAATGCCGCATTGAGATTGGAGACGATGTTTTCTACCCGGCCGATGTAAATATTTCCCAAAAGCGGCGCACTGTCCACCGGTATGGGAAATACCTCGATCATTTTCTTATTTTCATCGAACAGCGCAGAAATATAATACTGCTTCCCGCTCCATTCTTGTTTGGTGATAATATAACGGTACATTACGGCTGTTTAATTCCTTTCACATGATTACCTCGCCCATTTCGTCTAAGGTGAGAAAGCCCTGTTTCGTTTTCGTATACACTTCACACCGGTGCACTTGGATGGCGTTGGCGTCATAGGTAAGCCCCATCGACTGATACAATGCGTCCAACACAAGCTCCGGCTTTAAGTTATCGACACTGCCCGTGGAGAGCTTCATGCAAAAGACGGGTTTCCCGCTTTGCTCTTGTATGTGCCAATTATATACGAGCTGTTTTAGGTCAATCATCTTTTCGGATTTTTTGGTCTGCTTCGTGATCATCACCGTTTGAGGCTGTAGAAAGAACTGCTGTAAGGCTTCCTGAAACGCTTCGCAGGAAGCGGGAACTTCATAACCGTCTTTACAGGAAAGCTCGTAGTCGGCCGCTGCAACGATAGACATGGCCGTCTTGGCGTGATCAGGGAGCTTTTTGTAGGAAATAACTTCTACCCCTTCCACCATCACCTGATTTAAGGCGTCGACGGACGCTTGCGAGGAGCGCGATGTCTCTACCTCAATATCAAGATATTCACCGTCGCTCGTAATGCCGACCCCCAAAGGAGCGGCAAAGGACATGATCTGATGGGGCGAAAAGCCTTCGCTGTAGCGGATATCAATCTCGGCCCGGCGCATAGCCTTCTGAAAATACCGCATCATATCAAGATGCCCGATAAACTTCATCACTCCATATTTGCGAAATTTAATTCTGACTTTCGTAACAGACACCTCCTCCAAAGCGCTTGACACCACAGCCCGCACAGCGCGCTCGGCAATTTGGGGTCACGGATTCTCTCATCGCTTGTTCCCATTCTCGTTTTAAAAATTCTTTGCTGACTCCGGTATCGATAAAATCCCATGGCAGTATTTCATCCAAAGACCGCTCGCGCATCGTATAAAAATCGGGGTCAATGCCGCACTCCGCAAATGCGCTCTGCCATTTGCCGTAGTCAAAAAATTCTGACCAGGCATCAAAGATGGCGCCCATTTCGTATACTTTTAAGATGGCTTGTCCCACCCTGCGGTCGCCCCTTGCCAGAATGCCTTCTAACACGGTCACATCCGCTTCATGCCAATTGTACTTGATACTCTT
Organism: uncultured Roseburia sp.; assembly: GCA_910584215.1. Lineage (GTDB taxonomy): Bacteria > Bacillota > Clostridia > Lachnospirales > Lachnospiraceae > Roseburia. The sequence continues at coordinate 15,260 of CAJTYI010000003.1, forward strand.
GCGGTTTAACTGTCCTTTTACTGCGTCACTGACAACTTTTGCCCGGCTGATATATTCCTGCGGCGGATACATCCTTGCCCATTGCAGCGGTGTAAACGGTTTGGGCACAAAAAATGAAGTGGAGATCGTAATCTGACATTTGCCGTTGCGCTGATCTTTGGGCACCGTGTCATAGTAGAGCATGGCGATCTCATTGGCGAGCGCCGGGATGGCCTGCATATCCTCTCTGGTCTCGGTGGGCAGCCCTAACATAAAGTAAAGCTTAACTTTATTCCAGCCGCCCGCAAACGCTAACGCGGCGCCATGCAGGATCGTTTCTTCTGTCAGCCCTTTGTTGATGACATTTCGCATCCGCTGCGAACCGGCCTCCGGCGCAAACGTGATGCTGCTCTTTTTCACGTCCTGTACTTTGCGCATGACATCGAGGGAAAATGCGTCAATACGCAAAGAGGGAAGCGAGATATTGACGCCCTTGCCGCCGACTTCATCCACCAGATAAGTCACAAGTTCCTCCAGCTGGGAATAGTCGGAGGAGCTTAGAGAGCTAAGTGAAATCTCTTCGTGTCCGGTCGACTTGAGCATCTGCACCGCAAGTTCCTTTAACCGGCCAACCTCTTTCTCTCTGGTGGGACGATAGACCATACCAGCCTGACAGAAACGGCAGCCGCGGATACACCCGCGCTGAATTTCGAGAACAACCCGGTCCTGTGTCGCCTTGATAAACGGCACCACTGGTTTTTCGGGATAGGGAGCTTTTGCCAAGTCCATTACCAACTGTTTTTGCACGGTGGGACTGACCTCTTCATTGAGCGGCATAAATGACGCAATCGTGCCGTCCTCCTGATATGTGACTTCATAGAGCGACGGGACGTAGATACCGGGTAGTTTTGCAGCCTCCAGCAAAAAAGCTTCCCGGCTGCTGCCAGCTTCCCGCATAGATTGATAAAGATTTAACAGGTCATCATAGACAACTTCGCCCTCTCCCATGTAAAACAGATCAAAAAAATCGGCAATCGGCTCTGGATTATAAGTACAAGGCCCGCCGCCAATCACAATCGGATGCTCGTTCGTTCGTTCTTTTGCGAGAAGCGGAATTTGGCTTAAATCGAGAACTTGTAAAACATTGGTGTAGCACATTTCATATTGCAGCGTTATGCCAAGAAAATCCGCATTTTTAACCGGCTCCTGTGACTCTAAGGAAAACAGCGGTATCTTTTGTTCTTTTAAGATCGCATGCAGATCCGGCCACGGAGAATAGACGCGCTCGCACCACACATCATCCCGCCTGTTAAACATATCGTACAAAATCTGGATGCCAAGATGGGACATGCCAATTTCGTACACGTCGGGAAAACACATGACAAAGCGGATTTTGATCTGTTCTTTATCTTTGACGACACTGTTCCATTCATTTCCGATATAGCGCGCCGGATTTGTTATTTTCATCAGTATTTCATCTGACAAAGCCAATTTTGTCATAGAGAAAGTACCCTTCCTTTCCATAGTCCAGAGGTATTATTTTAGATGCGCGAGATAATCCGCAAAACGTTCCATCCATTTGCCTGCTGTAGTAAATTGCTGTTCCTCCACTGCCGAGATAATGTCGTCGGTGCCATAGCCTGCGATTTTGGTATCGGTATAACGACAATAGAGGAAGCCGATCAATAAGAACATCACTGCCAGCAGACGCATTTTTTCAAAAGAAAACGAGGATTCCTCCGCCGGTGCACTCTCCTCCCATGTTCCGAACGGTTCATGGGCGTAACATGCCCGCTTCGCCTCATCAATGTATTGTTTGCGATAGTTTGTGTATTCTTCCAGTGTAATATCCTGCCTCATATGAGTCCTCCATGATTGTCTTTGCAATTACTATATGAGACAGACGATTGACATATTATAGAAAGTTTACTGACAAGTACATTTCATGGTCAGCGTTTTCTTTTTCTGCCGATGCAATCAATCGCCCAAAAGAGTGTATTGTCCAATAGTATCGCTCCCAGCAGAGAAAACAGAAAGGTCAGCGCAAACATAGCGAAGCAGCCGCCCCAGATGCCGCCGCCCAAAACATTGACCCGCAGGATCTGTTTCACCAGGACATGCAGCACGCCCCAGTGAATCAAAAGGACGGAATAGCTGTAACGGCTCACCAGCCTGACAAACAGCCAGCCTGGAGCGCGAAATGTCCCGTCTGCCGGCAGAGAACGGGGATTTCTTTGTGCAAGGTCTTTTACCAATACAAACAGTCCGGCCGCATAAAACATCATCGTCGGCGCATTGCCGTAGATATAGTTTTCGTAGTTGGAGGTGCCAAAGATTAAACATGCGGTGAACAGGTAAGAAAGAACACCCGCTGCGAGAAAAAAAGCGTTCTGCCGTCTTGTGTTTTCTTTGGACAGATAGTATCCGAGCACATACACGCCCGCGTATGTCCCGACAACCCTGTCCATCAATGGCAGCGCAATTCCCAGAAGCGGCAGATAACAGCTGACTGCGTTTGTAACAAAAATAGCGATTATCAGCCCGCGGCAGACGGCGTCTGGGATGTGCCCAAGAAACCAACGCAAAAGCGGCGTTATGAGATACAGAAATAAGATCACATAAATCAACCAGAAATGGGGGGCTTCCACGGGAGCGCCGGAAAGCATGCGCACAAACAGACCTGGCAGCTTGGCTGGGGAGAGCGTGGCAATCACGCCATTCTTCGCGCAGACATAGAGAATGTAATATACAACAAGCGGCACTGCCACTTTGAGCAGACGTTTCCGGTAAAAGGCGCCCGCACTCTCGTGTTGTACCGGAAGGAGCAAGGCTCCGCTTATCATCACAAAAAGCAAGTTGCAGGAAACAAAGGTAAATACAAACAATGTCAATACCTGATAACTTGCCGATGTGCGCTCCGTCAGCGACGCGGCGTAGGAGACAGTATGAATGGCCACGACAAACAGCGTGGCAATCACACGCAAAATATCCAGGAAAGGCCGATAACTGCTTCCCGGCTCTTTCCCGAACAGTTTATAGTTGAGTTGTTGTTTCCATTTGACATGTTTCATAGATGATACATAGGTGCAGCTTAACGCTGTACCAACTCCTGGGTGATATCTTCCCATGTGACTTCTTTTTCTGCCATCAATACCATAAGATCATACATCATATCGGAGATTTCATAGCGAATATCTTCGGATTTGGGGTTTTTGGCGGCGATAATAGTCTCGACTGCCTGCTCACCCACCTGTTTTAAGATGGCGTCAAGGCCCTGGTCAAGCAGGTAATTGGCAAAAGACCCCTCCTTGGGATGCTCTTTGCGCTCAATCATGGCATTATAGACATCCTCAAAAACATGCATCGGGTTTTTCTCCAGATATTCTTTTTTGATGATATTGTTGAAAAAGCAGGTGCGGTTTCCGGTATGGCAGGCAGCTCCCACCTGTGAAACTTTTGCCAGAATCGTATCAAAATCGCAGTCAGTCGTCAGGGATTTCATATATTGCACGTGCCCGGAGGTCATGCCCTTGACCCACAGTTCCTGCCGGCTTCGACTGTAATACGTCATTTTTCCCGTATGAATCGTGGTGTCGAAAGCTTCCCTGGTCATATAGGCTAACATCAGCACTTCGTCTGTGCGGTAATCCTGCACGATCACAGGCACCATACCGTCACTGTTCTTTTTTAAGTCTTCCCATTTTAGGGAAGCTTCATAATTATCCATTTTAATGCCGTCTGCGGAAAGTCTCGACTTTATTTCAATAATATTGGTTTTGGGGTCATTGAAAAAGCGTCCGGCAATGCCGCGGATATTGGGCCGCTTTAATGCGTTTTGAATTGCTTTATAATCATACTCTTCAAAATAGACCACATAAGGCACATCTGTCATATTATCAATCGCGTCCAATATCCCGGTATTTAAAACCAGAAGTTCATGAAAATTATCGTTCATGTTCTCCTGATGTTTAAAGATAAAGTCGACATTTTCTACCGAGACGAGGATGCGGTCTTTGCCGAAACGGCTGCTCGCCTCGTTGGCAAGTTCCATGCTGTTTGGCTTTGAGCCGTTTAAAATGACCTGCAGACAGCCGGCAAAAAGAAAATCTTTGATATCTTCCATGCGGTTGATGTTGCCGCCGGCGCATACCTTGATTTCCAGGCTGCGATTGATATTTTTGATAATCTGCACATTCTTTTCGTGTTCCTCATACTCGTCGGACAGATCAAACACAATCAGTTTGTCGATTCCATTGTCGTTGTACAATTCCGCGAGATGAAACACGTCGTCCAAAGGCGTATCGTCATAAAAACCCTGCACCGCCTTACCGTCCTTTAAGTATATCATTGCAACAATATTTTTTTGTTCCTTTGCCATAGTAATAACCGTGCCTTTCTATAAACTACCCTTGGTAGATAAGATCTCACTGTTTCTCGGATCAAAGCTGCAGGCCTCATCTAATGCCCGCGCGAAAGCTTTAAACATCGCCTCGATCATATGATGGTTATTTCCGGCGGAGAGGACTTTGATATGTAAGTTCATGGCAGCGGAGTAAGAAACCGCATAAAAAAATTCTTTTACCATTTCCGTATCCATATAACCGACTTTATCTACCGTAAACGTACCGTCAAAGGCCAGATATGGCCGGCCGGAGAGGTCAATCGCACACAGGATCAGTGTCTCATCCATGGGCAGCGTACAGCTGCCATAGCGCCTGATGCCCCGTTTGTCTCCCAACGCCTGTTTGATGGCGCCTCCGAGGGCAATGCCCACGTCTTCGATCGTATGATGACAGTCCACAATCAAATCTCCGGTCACTTTCGTGTACAGGTCAAAAAAACCATGTCTGGCAAAACCATCCAGCATGTGGTCAAAAAAACCGATACCCGTGTCGACGGTGGCTCTGCCGCTGCCATCTAAATCCAGCTGTAATTTGATATCCGTCTCCTTTGTCTTGCGCACAATCTCTGCTATTCTTGTCATGACTCTGCTATCCTCTTTACTCTTGATCGTTCCGAATAATTCGTCCATGTATTCCCGTTTTGTCTCTACTGTAGACATTGTTGCGGGATGTCCTATCATATCTGTTTCCAATTTTGTCATCGTCCCAAACGATTCCATATTTTCTGATGTTTGTTTCGCCGCCATCTTAGAATCTGCCATATTTGACCGGTGTTTCTTTTTTCTTGACACGCTAACCTCCCTATCGCTTTTTCTGCGACTCAAATCTGCGTGGAGAAACTATCGTCATAGACAGCATTGTCATAGTTGACGTTCTATTCTCCGGTATGCGAAAAGCTTACAAAGCAAGAAATTATTCTCACACTGCTCTTCCTCAATCTTCAAATCTCACGCGAATCGAATTGGCGTGCGCAGTGAGCTGTTCACATTCTGCGAACTGTACAATATCCCTGTAAATTGGTTCTAACGCCTCTCTGGAATAGGAAATGATACTCGATTTCTTGATAAAATCGTCCACGCTGAGCGCAGAGAAAAATTTGGCGGTTCCGTTGGTCGGAAGCACATGATTTGGCCCTGCAAAGTAGTCCCCCAGAGGTTCGCTCGCGTATTCTCCCAGGAAAATCGCTCCGGCGTTGCGTATCTTTGTCAACGTATCAAACGGATTTTTTGTCATCAGCTCTAAATGTTCGGAAGCAATCTCATTGACAGTGTCGATCGCATCCTCCATATTGTCTGCCACCAGAATATAGCCGTAATTGTCCAACGATTTGGAGATGATCTCCTTGCGGGACAACTCTGCCACAAAGCGCTCCACTTCCGCGCTCACCTGCTCGGCAAGTGACCTGCTGGTGGTGATTAAAATCGCGGAGGCCATCTCGTCATGTTCCGCCTGCGACAGCAGATCGGCGGCTACATAGCGCGGGTTGGCTGTTTCGTCCGCCAGTACAAGAATTTCACTCGGCCCTGCGATCGAATCTATGCTCACATGGCCAAATACGGCCTTTTTCGCCAACGCCACATAGATATTTCCCGGCCCGACAATCTTGTCCACTTTCGGGATGCTCTGCGTGCCAAATGCCAGTGCAGCGATCGCCTGTGCTCCGCCGGCTTTATAGATTGTATCGACACCGGCCTCATTAGCAGCTACCAGTGTGGAGGCGCAGACGCTGCCATCCCGTCCCGGCGGTGTGGTCATGACAATATGTTCCACGCCGGCCACCTTTGCCGGGAGCACATTCATCAGTACCGAGGAGGGATAGACTGCCTTGCCGCCCGGCACATAAACGCCGACACGCGCAAGCGGCGTGACTTTCTGTCCCAGAATAATGCCGTCTTTGGAGTCAAACCAGGAGCGCTGCTTTTGTTTTTCGTGATAATCCCGGATATTGATTAGCGCTTTTTTTATCACCTCCAACAATCTCGGGTCCACCTGCTCGTAGGCGCTGTCAATCTCCTCTTTGGTTACAAGGATGTTGGCGGCGTCGATATCAGCTCCGTCAAATTGTTTTGTGTAAGCAAATACCGCCGCGTCACGTTCTTTTTTTACATGCTCTATGATATCTGCCACGCGGCTCTCATACTCACCGTATGAATTGGGGCTGCGCTGTAAGAGATTCTCTAAAATATTATTGCGTGTCTCTGAAGTTAAAGTTAAAATCTTCATCGTCTTCCTCTTTTCTTGTTCAAATCACTTTCTTTAAGTCGGAGATTAACTTCGTGATGCGCTCGTTTTCCATCTTCATGCTGACCTGGTTTACCACCATGCGCGCGGAGAGCGGACAGACCTCCTCCAATACCTTTAAACCGTTTTCCTTTAGGGTGGAGCCGGTCTCTACGATATCGCAGATCACTTCGGAGAGCCCTACGATCGGCGCCAGTTCAATGGAACCGTTTAACTTGATGATTTCTACAGTTTGATGCTTCTTGTTGTAGAAATAATCTTTGGCGATATGCGGATATTTTGTCGCCACCCTGATTAATTCATGATGCTGCAATAACTCCTTGGCATCGGTTGGGCCGCAGATACACATGCGGCATTTGCCAAAGCCGAGATCAAGCACTTCATAGATGTTTCTGCCTTCCTCCAATATGGTGTCTTTGCCGACGATACCGATGTCGGCAGCGCCATATTCTACATAGGTTGGCACATCCGGACCCTTGGCGAGGAAAAAACGAAAACGCAACGCCTCGTTGACAAAAATGAGCTTTCTGGTCTTTTTGTCCTTCATCTCCTCACAAGTGATGCCAATCTGCTCAAACAGCTCCAATGTCTTATCTGCAAGCCTCCCCTTGCCCAACGCAAAAGTGAGGTATCTCATATCATTCATAGTTCCTCTCCATCCACCGCGTAAACAGTATGTGTCATCTTTCCATCCTTTTATATAAACTGAACCTTGGAAAGATGCCAGCGCGCGGCATAATTCTCATAATCTTCCCTAGACTTACCGTCCTGCTCTAACATTAACTCGACCCGCCTTCCCTCTTTACGTTCCTTTGCGGCGCGTGCAATCGCCTCACGGCGGTTCTCATTTTGATAGACGAGCAGCGTCGTCTCATGCTGCAATGGAATCTCGATCTTTTGCCGGGAGAGCGCAGCCATCAGTTGGTCTATGACGACGGCAAAACCGATCGCCGCGGATTTCTTGCCAAAGTACATTAACAGATCGTCGTAACGTCCGCCTTTGACGATTGCCTCCCCGGTACCAAATGTGTAACCGGCGAATATAATGCCCGTATAATACTGATAATCGCTGATGACACCGAGCTCGTACGAGATATAACGGGAAACGCCGTAAATCTCTAGAATCGCGTGCAGCTCTTCGAGCGCTTCGATCGTGGACAGAATACGCGGATAAGCTCTGGCAGACTGCTTGGCCTCTGCCAGATCGGCGGCGCTGTTGTAGAGATTGCCCAGCATGGCAAAAAGCTGCGTGAGCTCGTCAGCTAAGTGTAACGTCTCAATCAATTCTTCTACACCGAAGAAATTTTTGTTGGAGATCAATTCGCGAAGCTCATCTTCCTGCTCTTCACTCAATCCGGCTGCCTCCGCCAATCCGCGGAAGAAATCGGCATGTCCCACACAGATCTGAAAATCCGTAAGACCGGACGTTTTCAGACATTCAACTACCATCGAGAGAATTTCCGCGTCTGCGTCTGCTCTACAGTCACCGATCAACTCGGCGCCAAGCTGTGTACTCTCCTTTAAACGTCCCTGATAGCTGGAATTATTGATAAAAGTGTTGCCCATATAACACAGGCGGATCGGCATCTGCTCCTCACCGAAATATTTTACCGCGCAGCGCGCAATAGACGGTGTGATATCCGGCCGCAGCACCAGTGTGTTGCCCTCTCTGTCAAAGAACTTGTAGAGTTCTTTGGAAGATATCGTGCCGATCTCTCGGTTAAATATATCGAAAAATTCAAACGTGGGCGTCTGTATCGCGTGATAACCGTATTGTCCCAGCACGTTATGCAGACAATGTTCCAGAATCATTTTTTTCTCGATCTCTTCATTGTAAATGTCACGCACTCCCTCGGGCGTGTGCAGTAATTGTCTCTTCATGTAGTGTTACCTTTCTATCCATACGCCAATACTTTGATATTTTAATACGTTAAAGCGTTAATTTGTTAATTCACTACCAAAATAAACCACCTAGATTATAGGCAATCACGCCAAGTTTGTCAATCCCTCTCCGACAAATCCCGCTGTAATCCGTCCAAATACGGAACGAGAACGCCGCGGTTTTTCGGAAGCAGATAATCTGGTTCCAGCTCTTCAAAGCGAAAACTTTTCCTGCCGCCCTGCTCTTTTCTCTGCCAAAATTCCATCATCTTGGAAAAACGCAGATAATAAAACAGGTCCCGTTTGGTATAGCTGATCAATATAAAAGAAATACCGCCCTGCTGTTCAAAATTTTCCATAAATGCTACCTGGTGTCTGTGTATGTTTTCCAACGGAAACGTATCTTTATTACATTCCTTGGCATCGAAGCACACCGGAACCCCCTGGACAACACCGATATAATCTACGGTGCTCTTTTGGTCAAAATAAGCCAGCGTGATATGGCGAGACGCCTTATCTATGTTGATGGGGGTGATGGGGGTGGGAACTTTCTGTATCAGCGCGAGTCCGTTTGTTCGATAGGTGTCGTTTGTCATGTTGATAAACTCTTCGAGACTGGAACCGCGGAGCCCTCTGGAATTCCAGGTTGCCATGATTTCCTCCATATTCGCGTGTATAAATTCGTGCGTCTGCATCTGTAAAAGTAAGAAATGTTGCATTGCACACTATTTTTATTATACAATAGTTTGCCTGCTTGTACAATACTATATCTTGTATTAAAACTTTGCCTTTTTTTTGTCACATAATTATGCTACAATACTGTATACATGACAATCGTTTATCTTGGGGGATATCGGAACATGACGTTAAATGAATCCATGGAAAATTATTTAGAAACCATATTGATCTTAAACCACCGCCTTGGCAATGTGCGCTCGGTTGACATTGCCAACGAGATGAACTTCAAGAAGCCGAGCGTGAGCGTGGCTATGAAAAATCTGCGTGAAAACGGTTATATCACGGTGAGCGACGGCGGACATATCCATCTGACAGACGCCGGGTTAGAGGTGGCGGAAATGATCTATGAACGTCATACCACACTCTCCAACTGGCTGGTGATGCTGGGAGTTGACCCTAAAGTTGCAGCTCAGGATGCCTGCCGGATTGAACATGACGTGAGCCAGGAAAGTTTTGAGGCGATCAAACGCCATATCAACGCGGGCAGCCGCCGTTCGTAAACGTTTCCCTTGCCGCACAGCAGATAAATTCAGATCGTATCTCTTGACACAGCGCATCCGGTAATTTGGAGCGCCCGCTCAAACTCTTTTGGCAGAGGGGCCGTAATCGTTCTCTGGTCCGCCCATTGCAGGCGGTATGCGTGAAGCAGTTGAGCATGTATATGAAGCTGCTTTAAGTTACTTTTAAGGTCGGATGTTTGATTTAACTTAAAGTTGGTGTGAGAGGAATGCTGCCGGTTGTTGTATTTTGCGTCCCCCACGATCGGATGCCCGATAAAGGCCAGGTGCGCGCGAATCTGGTGAGAACGCCCGGTAATCAGATGAACTTCCAGATAAGTATAACCGCCGCTTGACTTTAACGGCACATATTCTGTCTCAATCGGCAGCGCGCCCTCGCCCGCCGCTCTCTCATCCTCATAGACCGTCACCCGGTTTTCTTTCTCGTCTTTCTTTAACCATCCCTTTAAGTACATGGGAACCCGAACTTCACCCTCAACCAGACAGCGGTAATATTTTTGTATCGTTCTCTCCTTTAGGGCCGCCGACATCTGCTGCAATCCCTTTAACGTTTTGCCGGCGATGAGGATGCCGGAGGTATTGCGGTCCAATCGGTTGCATACGGAGGGACGGAACGTCTCCATCATCTGTGCTGTCAGGATGCCCCTTTTGATCAGATAAGCCAAAATATATTCATTGGCGGAGAGATCGCCCGCTTTGGCCTTTTGGGACAACATGCCGGAGGGCTTATTGATGATCACAGTATCTTCATCCTCATAGATCACCTGAAGCTTCACGTTAAGTTCACGTAAAGCCTGAAATTCTCCAAAAGTCCGCTGTTTTCCAGCAAACTTTTCGATTGTTTCCTCGGAAAAAAACACCTTTACCTCATCTCCGGCCGCAAGCTTTTCCGTGCCGTCGGCCTTCCTGCCGTTTAACACGATATTTTTCTTGCGCATCATTTTGTAAAGAAAGCAGGAAGGTGCATCCTGAAACAGTTTTTTCAGATATTTGTCGAATCGCTGGCCGGCTTCGTTGTTTTTGATGATAAAAACGCGCATTGCTTTGTCCTCACTTCATCTTTTCTTTTGATGCACATGGCGGATTGTCTTTTTCTTCCCCTGCCGTGCTCTCTTTCCGACGTTGTCTGCTCGTTCTTTGCCGCCGGAATAAGCTATTCTGCCATTATCCGATCCCCTGTCAAAAGCTGCTTTTTTGCGTTGTGCCGCAGTATTTACAGATACTCCGCCGTTTATCCTTGTCGCCCCATGCGTCCTCGGTCTTATCAGGCAGTGCTTTTCGTAACCGATCAAATCTGTCCGGCCCGCTTTCGTTAAAGCTTCCACCACAAGATCATAATTTTTGGGATTGCGGTACTGGATGAGCGCCCGCTGCATGGCCTTCTCGTGCGGGTTTTTTGCCACATAGACGGGCTGCATGGTCCGGGGATCAAGCTCCGTATAATACATACAGGTTGAGATCGTAGACGGCGTCGGATAAAAGTCCTGCACCTGCTCCGGCATATAGCCCAGATCGCGCAGATATTCCGCGAGCGCGACGGCCTCCTTTAAGGTAGAACCCGGATGCGAGGACATCAGGTAAGGCACCAGATATTGTTTCTTGTCCAGCTTTTGGTTCATGGCCTGATACGCCTGCACAAACCGGCGGTAGACCGCGACGCCAGGCTTGCCCATCTTTTCCAGTACCGCATCGGAAATATGCTCCGGCGCGACCTTAAGCTGTCCGCTGATGTGATGCTCACAGAGTTCACGCAAAAAAGTTTTATCTTCGTCATAAATCAGATAATCAAAACGGATGCCCGAACGGATAAACACTTTCTTAACGTTAGGCAGTTCGCGCAGCTTTCTAAGGAGCTTCCGGTAATCGGTGTGATCGACTTTTAAGTTCTTGCAGGGCTTCGGAAACAGGCATTGTTTATCGGTACAAACGCCTTTTTTTAACTGTTTGTCGCAGGCGGGCGCCCGAAAATTGGCCGTAGGCCCTCCCACATCATGAATATAGCCCTTAAAGTCAGGTTCCCACACCATCTTACCTGCCTCCGCCAATATTGACTCATGGCTTCTCGTCTGGATGATTCTGCCCTGATGGAATGTTAAGGCACAAAAATTGCAGCCGCCGTAACAGCCGCGGTTGCTGACTAGCGAAAACTTAATCTCAGCGATGGCGGGCACACCCCCGGCCTCTTCGTAGGCAGGATGATACGTGCGCTGGTACGGCAGTGCATAGACGGCGTCCATCTCGCTCTGGCTTAAGGGTTTCGCCGGGGGATTCTGCACCACATAGCATGTATCGTCATAAGTCTCAAACAGTCGCTTCGCGGTAAACGGGTCCGTATTGCAGTACTGCGTATAAAAGCTGTCCGCATACGCGCGCTTATCTGCAAGAAGCACGCGATAATGCGGCAGCTCGATCGCATCATAGATATCCTCGCGCTTTTTGGTTTTATATACAGTGCCCGCGACAAAACTAATGTCGGAGGCGGGAAGGCCGCTGTCTAGGGCATCCGCAATCTCTATAATACTCCGCTCCCCCATGCCGTAGGAGATTAAATCTGCCCCAGAGTCGAGCAGTATCGAGCGTTTTAGCTTGTCCGACCAATAATCATAATGGGCCAGGCGGCGCAGGCTCGCTTCAATCCCGCCGATGATAATGGGTGTTTTTTTATAGGTCTGCCGAATCAGATTGCAATAGACGATGGTGGCGTAATCGGGCCGTTTTCCCATGACGCCGCCGGGTGTGTAGGCGTCGGCAGCGCGGCGCTTTTTTGAGACCGCATAGTGATTGACCATAGAATCCATGTTTCCTGCCGACACCAAAAAACCGAGCCTTGGCTCGCCAAGAAGACAGACCGATTCCCTGTCCCGCCAGTCGGGTTGCGCGATGATGCCGACCTGATAGCCGTGCGCCTCTAAAAGCCTTGAAATGATGGCATGTCCGAACGACGGATGATCGACATAGGCATCCCCGCAGACATAGACAAAATCAAGCTGGCTGATGCCGCGCTCTCTCATATCCTCTTTTGATACAGGTAAAAATCCGCTGGTCATGTTTCCTCTCATTCTGCCGCTTTTGCGGCCTTTGCGTTGCAGTTCTCACGGCAAAAACCGATGTTTTACCGGTTAAAATATCGTATTCCTTGCAGCTATATCCGCCCAAGCATGTCCAATTCCTCCGCAGTTAAGGCGCGGTATTCTCCCGGCAGCAGCTCTTCCGGCAGCACAAGGCCCGCCATGGACAGCCGCTTTAAGTAAAGCACTTTTTTCCCTACAGCTTCAAACATGCGCTTGACCTGGTGAAAGCGTCCCTCGGTGATTGTCAGTGTGACCTCCGATTCCTCACCTGCTTTTAGGATGACAAGACTGGCTGGTCTGGCAGGCTTATCGTCCCCGATCTCGATTCCCTGTGCAAAGAGTTCTTTATCTTCTTCGGTCACACATCCTGCAATTTTGGCAAAATATGTTTTCGGCACATGGTGCGCGGGGGAAAGCAGCCGGTGCGCCAAGGCTCCGTCATTGGTGATCAGCAAAAGTCCCTCCGTGTCGAGATCGAGCCTGCCGACCGGAAATAAGTCCTTGCGCGCCGTTTGCGTCAAATAATCCATCACTGTGCGGTGCAGGCCATCCTCCGTTGCCGTCACACAGCCCGCAGGCTTATGAAACAGATAATATTCATAGGCCTGATAGGCAATCGTCTGGCCGCAGCAGCAGACCACGTCAGCGTTTTCGTCGATTTTTAACTCCGGTTTTCCGGCGCGCGCCCCGTTCACTGTCACCGCGCCGCTTTTGATGAGTTTTTTTACTTCGCTGCGGGTGCCAACCCCAGTTTCTGTCAAAAATTTATCCAACCGCATAACATAACCATGCCTTTCCCAAACAAAAGGGTTTTATTGGTACAGATGCCATAATACCGGATACGAATTTACACTGATCTCCCGGCCTGATTTATCGTTAAAGTAGATTCCCATGTGCAGATGCACATCAAAATTTCCGGTCGTGCCTGGGATATCGCTGTACCCGGTATCACCCATAAATCCAAGCGGTGTGCCGGCCTCCACACGCTCGCCGATTTGAAAATCCCTGGCGTACTCCGCCAGATGCGCGTAATAATAATAGCCTCCGGAATCGCTGCGGATACCGATGCGGTAACCGCCCAGGCGAAGCCAGCCGACGTTCTCGACCACACCGTCCGTCATACTGTAGATCGGATAGAGCCCGCGCACATTTAAAGACGCCATGATGTCGCAGCCCTCGTGCGTGCGGTCTCCGCCAAATGTCCGGCTCTCATTCCAGCTATCGGAAAAGGAGACGACGGCTGTATCGTCATTTTTGATCTTTCCCACCGGAAACAGCTTTGCATCTTCCCATACAGCCCGCACATATCCCTTTAGTTCCGCGAATTCGTCTTTGTGGTATGATTTGGCGTAGGGCAGGAACTTCGCAAGCTCTGCCGGCCGCGTCACCTGCCCCTCCCTGGCATAATACATTGTCATAAGATCATAGAAATCATGGCTGTCCTCCTGGAAGCTGTTTAATGTCTCTTCCGAGATCTTCTGACAGCGAAAATTTTCCATCGCCGTGTCAAAAGAAAAGCCGTGTATCCGCTGCACACCGGTAATGATGATGTGCAGGATCACAACATGAAAACACAGCAGGAGTACAAACAGTAGAAAAAACCGCAACGAACCTAATTTTTTTCTTCTCACTCTAACCCTCATGATTCCGCTCTGCGGAATCTTTTCACGCTAACCTCTTTTTAAAAACTCCACTAACAGCCGCCATATTTTTTCCGCAGAGGAAATGCTTAAGCGCTCTTTGGGCGTATGGATATCATAATTGTTTGGACCAAACGATATGCAGTCCAGATCTTTTATTTTTCCGCTCAATATGCCGCACTCCAGTCCCGCGTGGATTGCCTCGAACACCGGAGTCTCTCCAAACAGCTCCTGATAGATTGCGCTGATCGAATCGCGGAGCGCAGATTCCGCCGCATACTCCCATGCGGGATAATCGCCCTTGCGTTCCATATCGCCGCCCAAAAACTCGGCCAGAAACTGCAATTTGTCCGCCATGGCTTCCTTGCGGCTCGAAACGCTGCTGCGCAGGGAAGTGACCACGGAACAAGCGTCCTCTTCCAGTTTCAGAATACCGACATTGCAGGAAGCTTCCACGAGGCCGGGCATCGAACAGCTCATATGCTGCACGCCGTTTGGCACGTTGTTCAGATAAAAAAGCACCTTAGTCTGGGAAACATACGATAAGATCTCTGCGCTCATCTCGCCCATATCCTCCGTTTTGATACAGACTCCGGCATCGGAGACAGCATACTCTTTTTGCAGGATGGCCTCGATCTCTGCGATGATTTGCAATGCGGGCGCAAGCTCCAATGCCTCTTTGTCTTTTGGCAGCAGTAACTGCGCCGTACATTCTCTGGGAATCGCATTGTCCTTTAATCCGCCATGGATTGATACAATCCCGATTGTCGTACGGTCCGCCAGATATTTTAGCACACGTCCCATCAGAACCAGTGCGTTTCCGTGTTCCTTGTCGATTTCGCTGCCGGAATGGCCGCCCAACAGTCCCGTAAGGGTCAATTTTACGCCCCTTCCGGTCTGGTTTTGTCTGGTTACGGGAATCGACGCGATCGTCGTCGCGCCGCCGGCGCAGCTGGTGAGAAAGTGGCCTTCGATATCCGAATCGATATTTAACATCCGATGACCTTTTAGCATAGACAGATCAATGTCCATGGCGCCCAACATTCCGATCTCCTCATCCACAGTCAACACGACCTCAAGTCTGGGGTGCAAAATGTCCGGGGAGTCTAAAACGGCAAGCGCATAGGCGACCGCAATCCCGTCGTCACCGCCGAGGGTCGTGCCCTTCGCGCGCAAAAAGTCCCCGTCAATATAAAGATCGAGTCCGTCCGTCTCAAAATTAATCGAACAGCCGCTCTCCTTCTCACAGACCATATCCATATGTCCCTGTATAATCACTGGAGCACATGCCTCGTATCCCGCAGAAGCTTCCTGTATCATTACCACATTATTTGATTTGTCCTGATAATATTCCAGATTGTGATTTTTGGCAAAATCCACAAGATAATCGCTGATTCGTTTCGTGTTGCGGGAACCATGCGGAATCTTAGCCAATTCCGTAAAAAAATAAAATACCTTTTCTGATTGTAATCCCATTGCACTGATTTGTTCTAATACTTTCATCCTGGCCTCCAATTTGTATTTTTCTGTTATAAAATAAGTGAAATGACATATCTTAAATTATGAAAAAAAATATTTTTTTATTAATGATGATCCTGTTTATCGCCTACATACTGGGATATCCTGAAGAATCGATGCACGCTGCCGCAGACGGTCTCGTGCTATGGTACGAGCGGGTGCTACCGGCGCTGCTGCCGTTCTCCATTCTCTCCAACATACTGATCTATTCCGGTCTGCTCGCTCCTATTATGCGCCGACTGGCCAATCTCGTGCGTTTCCTGATTCCTCTCAGCGACGCGGGCGCATTCGTATTGTTTTCGGGCTTTTTGTTCGGTTTTCCAATGGGCAGCAAAAACTGCAGTGAGCTGCTAAAAAACGGACAGATCTCGCTAGCGGAAGCGGAGATATTATTTATCATTACCAATAATATCGGTCCTGTATTCATCAGCGGCTTTATTTTTCATCAACAATTACATCTGCCAGAACTCGCACTGCCGGGGATTGCGCTCATATATCTGCCGCCGCTTTTGTTTGGCAGTCTCCTATTGCGGCGACAAAAAAACAAAGAAAGCCGCGAAAAACAGGCGCAACTCTTTGCGCAAAACAGCAGAGAAAAGCAAAAAAATCCAGCATCTGGATCTCAAATGAATTTTAAAATCATCGATGCCGGGATTATGAATGGTTTTGAAACACTAGCGAAACTCGGTGGTTATATTATGTTATTTTCCATGGCAGCATCCCTCATAAAACAGCTGCCGCTCCCTGTCCTCTATCAGACCATCGGCATTGGAGCCACAGAAATTACGAACGGTATCCGTGAAATTGGCTTACTCTCCGCAAATACAGCAGATAAATTTCTGCTTGCGATGGGATTTGCCGCATTTGGCGGCATCAGCGGCTTAGCGCAGACCGCCTCGATGGTGAAAGGAACCGGCCTCTCGATGAAAAAATATATCACAGGCAAACTGTGTTTGACCGCCGTGACGGTATGCCTAAGCATCTGCTATCTGAAGTTCTTCTGCTGACAATGGCTTAAAAACTTCGGGAACGCAGCGCTATAATCGTGTTATTTTGGCATATTGGCCGTGATCTCTACGTTGGGGAGCTCTCCGCCTGAGCGCTGCCGTCCGTCCTGCTCATCGGTGAAATCATCTACCGTGGGATTTAACTGTGCGCGATTGGCACTGACGGTGTTTAAAATTGTCTGCAAAGTGCCAAGATAGTTTTCATTGTAAGATCTTGCCGCATTAATCGCCGCATTGATCGCGTTTTCCATATTGCGGAGCAGATCGTCCGTGTACTGCACCGCCCCCATTTTGATCGAGTTCGCTTCGTTCGTCGCATTGTCCACGATCGCCTGTGCCTGTGCCTGCGCGGCGTCCACAACCTCGCCCGCCTGCGCGTACGCCTGCTGCATAATCTGGTGCTCACTGATTAGCTGGTCAGTCTTGATCTGTGCTTTTTCAATAATGGAATCTGCTTTTGTCTGGGCGTCTGCTAGAATGGCTTCCTTATTGCTGATAATCTTTTGATAGCGTTCAATCTCTTTTGGTGTTCTGGTGCGCAGCTCTGTCACAAGTTCTTCGAGATTCTCCCGGTTGACAATGATATTTTCGGGATGAAGCGTCTGCGATTTACAACCGTCTATGTACTCTTCAATATCATCAATAATCTGTTCAATTCTGCTTGCCATATTACAAAACCTCATTTCTTATATTTCATATATATGCGATCGACCATGCTGGCCGGCACAAATTTGGATATGTCTCCTCCATGGGAGGCAAATTCTTTGACAATCGTGGAGCTCAAATAGGAATACTGTAAACTGGTAGTCAAAAATATCGTCTCGACTTGTGGACTTTCGACATGATTGGTCTGTGCAATCTGCAGTTCGTACTCAAAATCGGTCACCGCGCGCAACCCGCGGATAATGATGTTTGCTCCAATCTCTTCCATATAGTCTACCAACAATCCGTCGAATGAACCGACAGTCACGTTGGGCAGCGAACTAGTCATTTCTTTAATCATATTAACACGTTCCTCAATAGAAAACAATGAATTTTTCGCACTATTGTTTAATACCCCGACGACCAGCTCGTTGACGATCTTGGACGACCGCTCAATAATATCCATATGTCCGAGTGTCAAAGGGTCAAAACTGCCCGGATAAATTGCTTTTTTTATCATACCGCCCTCCCCTATTTTTTAATCAGAAATGCATGTGCATTTGTTTTGTACGCTTTCCATTTTTTCATAACAAAATTCAGTTCGTCCAGATAAGAAAAATCCGTTTCTTTGGCAACCTCCGCGATCAGCAGGGTATCTTCTGTAATGAGTGAGGAGGAGGAGAGGTATGTGAGAATATCCCGTTCCATCATGCGGTTGTAAGGCGGGTCCATAAAAACAATATCAAATTTGTACCTGCCTTCCATGGCGCCAAGCGCGCTGAGCGCATCCATATGATATACGTTTGTCACCTGATCAAATTTTGTAAACGCAATGTTCTCTTCGATACATGCCGCGGCCTTTTTATTATGCTCCACAAATACTGCACAGGCGGCACCCCGGCTTACCGCCTCCAATCCGATCTGCCCGCTGCCTGCAAACAAATCCAGAAAACAGGCGCCTGGAATCTCGGCCTGTAACATGTTAAACAGCGTTTCCTTAATACGGTCCGTGGTAGGTCTTGTATCCAGGCCCTCGATCGTCTTTAACGGCAGGCTCCTGGCTGTTCCTGCGATAATTCTCATAGTAACCTCCCTGTTGCGGTTTTGCCGCAGCTTATATAGGTGTATCGTTATTTGTAAGACAATTGTTTCTTCAGTAATGACAATGCCGCTTCGGCTGCCTGTTGGCGCACCTTATTCCGGTCACCGTCAAACGTATGTTTTTCCGTCACCGTCTCACCTAGAACTGTACAGCCAATAAAGACACGTCCCACCGGACATTCTCTGGTGCCTCCGTCCGGACCCGCCACTCCGGTGACGGAAACAGCCGCGTCCGCGCCCGCCACATGTGCGGCCGCCCTGGCCATCTCGGCTGCCGTCTCGGCGCTCACGACACCGTACGTCTCGATCGTCGCGGGATTTACATGAATCATTTTCACTTTCGCCTCGTTGGAGTAGGTGATATACCCTTCCGTAAAATAGGCGGAAATCCCCGGTACATTTGTCAGACGCGCCGCAATCATACCGCCGGTGGCCGACTCTGCGGTCGTCAGCGTCAACGTTCGCTGCTTCAACAAATTATAAATTTCCTGCTCGACTGCCTGTCCCATTCTAATCTCCGTTTTCCGCGCCCAATGCCCCTCTTTTGGACATGCTTATACTAGTATACTGACCTGTTCATATTTCGCCAAATGACTTGCCTGAATTTCCATCTGCCACGTTGGCTTCAATCGACGATGCCACCGCATCGCCTTATTCAGCCGCCTTGTAGACTGAAAATTCATTCTGCGTTATTTGGCTGAAAATGAACGGGGCAGTACACTAATCATGAACGCCATTTTCCAGTCAGATTCCGTAACTGCGGAAACTGTAACCGTTATTATTTTTGCTCATTTAGCACGGCTTTATTCTTGACAATATAGTCGATAAGAGAAATCACGGTCAGCGCCAGGGAAACCCAGATTAAGATCTGTCCCAGCCAATCAAAAAATGTCATCGGAATATCAAGAATCAGCACCATCACCATCAGCATCTGAAATGTGGTCTTAAATTTGCCCCAGTAGCTGGCGGCTATCACCACGCCGTTGTCAGACGCGATCAACCGGAAACCGCTGATGATAAATTCCCTAGAAATAATCACGATCACAATCCATGCTGGAAGCTGGCCGGTTTCAATCAGGCAGATCATAGCCGCGCAGACCAAAAGCTTGTCTGCCAGAGGGTCCATGAATTTGCCAAAATTGGTGACCAGGTTATATTTTCGCGCGATCTTTCCGTCCAACAGATCTGTCAGGCTGGCCACAATAAAAATTGCGACCGCAATATAATTGCCGTATCCATCAAAATAAGGCGCCAGCAGGAAAAACACGAAAAAAGGAATGAGAACCACTCGCATCACGGTTAATTTGTTTGGTAAATTCATACACTCAACTCTCCTATCAAATCATATTCATAAGCGCCGGTCACCCGCACTTTGGCGATGTCGCCGGTCATTAGCATCTCATCTGTGTGAATAAAAATATAGCCGTCCACATCGGGCGCATCCCGGTAGGTTCTTGCAACATAGACATTCTCGTCGGCCACTTTTCCCTCGATAAACGCATAGAGTTCCCTGCCGATTTGTTCTTCATTTTTGTCGAAACTGATCTCCTCCTGCAATTCCATCACATCCGCGCGCCAAGCTGCCTTCTGTTTCTCAGATATCTGTCCGTCAAATTTCGCTGCCGGGGTTCCCTCCTCCGGGGAATAAGTAAAAACGCCCAGCCGGTCAAACTCCATATCGTTGACAAACTGCATCAATTCCTCATGCATCTCTTCCGTCTCCCCGGGAAACCCGCAGATCAGTGTCGTGCGCAGCGCAAGATCGGGAATCCTCTCCCGCAGTGCACCGATCGTGCGTGCAAGCGACACCTGATCGGTGCGCCTTCCCATGCTTCGCAGTATCGCATCGCTGGCATGCTGAATCGGAATATCCAGGTAATGGCAGACCTTCTTATTGCGCACCATAGATTCGATCAATGCTTCATAGATTTCCTCGGGATAACAGTATAAAATCCGTATCCAGAATATTCCGTCAACTTCTTGCAGCGCATCGAGAAGCTTGTGCAGACTTTTTTCGCCGTAGAGATCTATGCCGTACAGTGTCGTCTCCTGCGCTACCAAGATCAGCTCTTTAACTCCCTGCGACGCCAGCTCCCCAGCCTGCGCGATCAGCTCGTCCATAGGTACGCTGCGGTAACTGCCGCGGATGGATGGAATAATACAGTAGGTACAACGTTTGTTACAGCCCTCCGCGATCTTTAAATAAGCATAATGGCCGCCGGTGGTGACAACGCGCGCTGTATCGCCAAGATCCGGCAGCCCGCTTAACGGGTGAAACCGTTCAAAATATGTACCTTCTGCCGCGGCGTGGACGGCGCGCACAATCTCGTGGTATGAGTTGGTGCCGAGCACCGCGTCTACCTCGGGAATCTCTTTTTTGATCTCCTCACGATACCGCTGTGCGAGACACCCAGTGACAATCAATGCCTTTAATTTGGCATCCTTTTTGTGTTCCGCCATTTCTAGGATTGTATTGATGCTTTCCTCCTTGGCATCCCCGATAAAGCAACAGCTATTGACGATAATCACATCCGCTTCATACTCGTCATCGGTGACGGCGATGCCGTCCTTTTTTAACATTCCCAGCATAAATTCGGCGTCGACGCGGTTTTTATCACAGCCCAGGGAAATAAATAAAACGTTCATGAACTCTCCATTCTCACATAATCTAAAAGGATGAAAAACCGAACATCCGCGTTTTCTCATCCTTTTGTCTGGCTCTTATTCTTGCTCGGATAATGTCTCCGGCAATATCTTTACTTTGCCCTCGTTGATCTCCTCGACCGCCATGGACAGCGGCTTCGGGCAGATGACCTTATCGGCCATCGGCTCATCACCGGCAATAATCTGGCGCGCACGCTTTGCGGCCGCAATCACGATAGAATAGCGGCTGTTTACAACCGGCTCCTCCCCGATCTCCACTTCGTTGTTTACTACTTTCATAAGTTCCACATAAGATGGATGTATCATACGAATCTTACCTCCTGATTATTATAATTCGCTTAACTCCTGTCTGATCTGCGCAATAAGCCCGGAACAAAGAGATACTTTCCGATGCTGCTGGCGGATCACGTTGTGCAGCTCACCCACACACTCCTCAAGATCATCGTTTATGATCAGATAGTCATAGGACTCCATAAAGTCCGCCTCCTCCACGGCACGGGCCAGCCGCGAGGCAATCTTATCCATCGTCTCCGTCCCCCTGTCCACGAGACGCCGTTTGAGTTCGGCTGCACAGGGCGGCGTCACAAACAAAAGCAGAGTTTCGGGAAATTTTTCTTTTATTTTTAATGCTCCCTGCATCTCAATCTCTAAAATCACATCCCTGCCCGCTTCTAACTGCTCCTCGACATATGCCTTGGGCGTGCCATAATAGTTGCCGACATACTGCGCATATTCTACCAGGGCGTCCTCAGCGATCATCTGCTCAAACTGTTCCCTCGTCTTAAAAAAATACTCGATGCCCTCGCGCTCTCCCGTCCGCGGTTCCCTTGTCGTTGCCGAGATGGACAGTGCGTACTGCTGTGGATACCGCGCTAGCAATTCCCGCATCAAAGTTCCTTTGCCGGCGCCCGAAAAACCGGAAACTACCGTCAATATGCCTCTATTCTTGTGTGTCATAGTACACCTCTTCCAATCCCCCGTTAAACCTGCCGGCTAACGTCTCCGGCTGCAAAGCGGAGAGAATAATCTGATTCTGTTCCGTAAACAGAACGCTCTTTGTGCGTCTGCCCTGTGTTGCATCAATCAAGGTTTCCTGCTCTTTTCCATGCTGTATCATACGTTTTGCCGGTGCCGAATCCGAGGAGATTACGCTGATAATCTTATCGGTATTTACCATATTACCAAAGCCAATATTGATAAATTTTGCCATAGTCACGCCACGCCTTTTTGCTATTCGATATTTTGTATCTGTTCACGCACTTTTTCAATCACGGTCTTTAAATCAATGCCAACGTCGGAGATCGCAAGATCGGTTGTCTTCGAGAGGATCGTATTCGCCTCCCGGTTCATCTCCTGCGCGATAAAATCGAGCTTTCTGCCGATACTGCCCCCCGCTTCTAAGGCTGCTTTCATGGCCTCCACATGGCTGCGCAGCCGCACGATCTCTTCGTCCACACAAATTTTATCTGCAAACAGCGTCACTTCCGTGGCGATTCTGCTCTCATCAAGCTGCTTGTCTTCCAAAAGCTCATGTACCCGCTCCGTTATTTTTTGGCGGTATTCGGCGACAATCGCCGGAGACCGCTCAGCAATATAGCTGACATACGACAACATCTCCTGCAATTTCGCGTTCAGATCTGCCTTAAGGCACTCGCCCTCTCTGATACGGGTATCTCTAAACTGCTCCGCCGCGCCGCGGAACGCCTGCTCTAGGCCGGCCCACAGCTCTTTTTCGTCGTGTTCCTGCTCCTCCATCACAAATACTTCCGGGAAACGGGAAAGTGTGCTGACGCGGATATCACATTCCAAGCCGAACTTTTCTGCCATTTCCCTGCAATAAGCCAGATATTGTGCCGCGACAGTCTCATTGTAACACAGCGATATATTGCGCTGTGCATCATCCTCGTAAGTGACAAATATGTCGATTTTTCCGCGCTGTGCGTATTCTTTTAAAAGATTTCGGACCGCATTCTCAAAAAAACCGAGTTTTTTGGGAATTTTCACATTGACGTCCAAATAGCGGTGGTTTACGGACTTTAACTCGACGGTAAACTTGTGATGTTCCTCTGTAAATTCGCACCGGCCAAAGCCGGTCATGCTGCTTATCATATGCGGTCTGCCCTTTCAATAGTTTCAACTACATGCATCGTTTCATTATAGAACTTTTTTCCATATGAAGTCAAGATAATTTTATGATATCTCACCGCCTGCGCGGTCACAAGGTTATCTGCCTAATAGGACCTTATGCAGCATCCGATATAATTTATCGACTTCAACCGGCTTCGACAAATGGCCATTCATGCCGCACTCCACTGATTTCTTCAGATCGTCATCGAAAGCGTTGGCGGACATAGCGATAATCGGAATCGTGCGGCAGTCCTCCCGTTCCATGGCACGGATCGCTTTGGTCGCCTCTAGTCCATCCATAATCGGCATCATCACATCCATCAGGATAACATCGTAGGTGTGAGGCGGTTTTTCGGTAATGGTCTTGACCGCCTGGCTTCCATCACAGGCAAGCTCGACCGTAAAACCGCGCTCCTCTAACAGCTCCTGCGCGATCTCCGCATTCAGCTCATTGTCCTCCACGACAAGCACGCGGTAACCCGAAAAGGCGTTTTCCTCGATCGTCTCCTGCTCCTCCTCACGCTCCCCGAGTGCAAGCGTCAGCCGGAAACTAAACGTGCTGCCCTCCCCAAGTTCACTCTCGAGCTGTATGGAACTGCCCATCATCTGAATCAGACGGCTGCTGATCGAAAGCCCAAGGCCGGTGCCCTGCTGTTTGGGCTTTTTGCTGTCAATCGCCTGTTCAAACGCGTGAAATACGCGCTCGCAGTCTTCCTTGCTGATGCCAACACCGGTATCTTTCACCGCAAAATAGACTTCTGACGACGCGTCATCCTTCTCGTATTCTTTGACGATCAGATAGACATCTCCTTGCATTTCGGTAAACTTGACTGCATTGCCCAATAGATTGATTAGAACCTGGCTGATGCGCATTTTATCCGCACGAAACCACTGATGATGCAGATCTGTCTCAAAATTTAAGCGAATATTCTTAACCTCGGCCTGCGGCCGTATCATTTCATAGATTGTAGTAAATATTTCTGTCATGTCAAAATCCGCGACTTCCAATTGCATTTTGCCGCTTTCAATCTTTGACATATCTAAAATGTCGTTGATGAGCCCGAGCAGATAAGAGGAGGAATCCTGTATCTTGTGCAGGCAGTCTAGGATGCGCTCATTGTTTTGATCTTTCTGCAAGGCGATGGCCGTCATACCGATGATACCGTTCATCGGTGTGCGGATCTCATGGCTCATGCGGGACAGGAAATCCGATTTTGCTTTGCTGGCAAGATCATGCCGGCTCTGGTTGAGCTGATTTTGTATCACACTGACGATCTCTGTCAGACGCTGGCGTTCCTCTGTGTTGTCGAAAAACTCCTCGTCAATGCCAAGAACTACCACGGCTCCGGTATAATTACCGTTGTCATACATTGGCAGAGCCACGCCGCTGTGTGCTTCCCTGACATGTAAGAATTTTTGCAAGAGCGGATCACTGCCGTCTGCCTCGCTAAGCGCAATGACTTCCTGCTCGCCCACCCACGCATCATATTCATGCCATTCTTTTTCGACGTAGTGATTTACAGTATCGTCTATGCGGTCGGATGGCTTTTCGTGCCACTGATATTCGAGATAATTGGAAAAATACTCCGCCTGCATCACCGTAATCAGTATATCCTTTGCCTGAAATGACATACCGATTTTGCCCAGCAAGAGCTGTATCTGTGAAGCGAGATGATTCCCTTTGCCAAATAAATTAAGCGCCAGAGCGGCTATATTCGTCTCATCATCATAATCCGGCTGATATATATTTCTGCCCTGCAAAAACGGAAGTTTTACATGGGCCAGTTTGTCGCATGTATCGCAAAGCAAATATGCGGCATTCTGCTGCCTTTGCGCTTCCTCCTGCATACATTTTGCCATACGCAAAAGGTCCATATAAGGAATATCCAAATCGCAGCAGACTGCCCCCGTCGATATCTTTGCTTTGAATATTTCGGGATTGGCGGCGTCTGCGAGTTTTTCCATAAACGGCACAAAAAACCGCTCTGCCTCCTCTTTGGTACAGTTGGGCAGCCAGAAAAACAGGGTGTTTTCATTAAACCGCAACGCTACGGTCTTTGTCCCGGCATCGCTTTCATATTTTTTGCAGGACTGCAGAATGATATTGCCGATGATATCTAAAAACATCAGACTATACACCACTCCGTTTTCTTCGCTGATCTCGAGCAGATTTTCGACCAAAAGACATACCATAACGCCCGACGGATTGTTTTCCCTGGACTTTTCCAACTCCTCCATTCCGGCAAGATATGTCAATAGTCTGGTGACGCTGTCCGTTTGATTCTTCTTCTGCTGATACTCCTCCTCCTGTTTCTCCTCCTCAATATTGTGGATTCGGCCTACCAGTTTCCAGGGGTTGCCGGAGAGATCGGCAACCTTGCTGCCTGTGACTAAAACCCATTGATATTCGTTCCCCCACGCCGGCAGCTTCATGCGGAACGGTATGGAAATTGTATTTGTAAAATCAGAGTACAGCATCTGCAAAGACGGTATGTCATCATAATAGACGATTTCGGGATTGATGAATCCCGGATATTTGTCTGAACACGAAAAATAACCGTCAGGTACAGAAGTGTTGACAATATCTACGCTATTCCCGATATAATCGTAGGAAAAAAAGATATCTTCCGTACTCTCCACCAGAAGCCGGTAACGTTCTTTATCCACCAGCAGCCTGTTCTCCGCTTCCTGCTGCTTCTGTGTCAAATCTTTTAGCTCATCATAAAGTCTGTCGATCTCAAATATACGGGAATACTTGTGCTTTGCAAGACCTTCCCGGCCCTGGTTGATGCTGTCGACCAAAAGATCAATCGGGCGGGTCAGATGCCTGACAATAAAATAAAGACTTATCATACCAAAGGTCAAACTTACCAGTACGGCAATCCCAAGCCACAGATACAGCTGACGGCTGATACCGAATATCTCTGCCTCCGTATTGAGCCCGAACAGAACCCATTGCGTTTCTTTGTAGGGCGCGTTGTTACTATATAGTCTTAATGGGTAATCGATCGCCATAATACGATTTTTACCAAGGCGCACGTCCCTTACCGCCAGTAATTTGTCATAATCCGTACTCTTGGTTGTAAAACATTCTCCGGCGCTCTCGATACTGTTAAACAATACGCCATCTCCCGCGATTGGCCGGTATGTATTTTCGTCGGTACAGACAGCCAGAAGATAACCGGCCTGCCACCGCTCGCTGAGCTCTCTGGCCGGCAGGTAGCTGAGCAGATAATTCATGGAAATCTCTACGCCCAACACACCGTAAACTTGGCCTTGAAAGCGCAGAGGCACCGAATAAGTGATCATTTTGTGATCATCGTTTTCATTGTTTTCCAGCGTAAACGGCGTTGCCCAAAAGCCCAGGTTGATGGTCTCAGCGTCGGGATGTTCTTCTCCCGCCCTCCAGGGTTCATAAAAGAAATCGTCCGCTTGACGCGTCCCGATTCCTTGCATGTTAAAATTTGTCGTCCAAAAAGAATCCAGCGGAATATTTTGGCTCCTAGAAAGCTGGTTGTTCCCGCGCTCTAAGAGCAAATCCGAATAGTTTGGAGATCTGACAACCGGATCGGAATCACGCACAAAAAAGCCCGTATATTCTCCCTTTTCCTGGGAAGAGCCATCTGTCATGATGAGAAAAATACCCGTACTGATGTTATTTTTAATGATTTCCAGACAATCGGTAAATACCTCGCCAAGGAAATCACTCTGCTGTTCCTTTTCATGCAAAAATTGTTCCAAACTAAGATGCTGTCCGTTCAGAAACTGTTCCAGCTTCACGGTAATGTCTGATTCACTCGACGAGATAGAGGACCAACGCTGTGTCATATCATTTTGCAGGATCATCTGCCGATTTTCCACCGTGTGGGCCACGGTGTTGACAGAATATTCCCGCAGGCTTGAAGTGACGCGGTTTGCCACCAATATCCCGATCGTGATGGTATTTTGCAGCAGCATGACAAACAACAATGGAACCAAAATAAACTGAAAGATAGTATGC
Source organism: uncultured Roseburia sp. (assembly GCA_910584215.1). Classification (GTDB taxonomy): domain Bacteria; phylum Bacillota; class Clostridia; order Lachnospirales; family Lachnospiraceae; genus Roseburia. Next base: position 42,790 of record CAJTYI010000003.1, read on the forward strand.
TTTTTTTTCTTAATACCAGCCTTCATCGTTCGCCTCCAGTCAGCTCATTAAAATGATGTACGCGCAGGACAGAGAATCACTGTGAAACAGAAGATATGTCGGCCGCGGCCGCAAGATTTTCACAGAAATCGGTATACCAATTTTCAAATGCCTCGTCGGATACGTATGCCTCGCACGCCTTCTCCAGAGTCTCTCCGCCGCCTAAAGCAGCCAGAACCTGCTGTCTGTCTGCGGCCGCTTTGTCGGAGAGATGATATTCCACCACTTTGCGCGCCGCAGAACCGTTGCGGAAACTTTTGTTTGTATATAAAGTGTAGTCTCCCATCTCCTCGAAGATATAGGCGAGACAATCGTATGTTTTGTTCGATACCTCCAGCTCTTTCTCAGCGATCACACTGTCCAATGCAGCGATATCATTGGCCTCTTTTAATACCGGAAGATAGCCGGCTGCCGAGCCAAACTGCAGGTTATTTTCTTTTTGGGTAAACCATTTTAAAAACTCGACCGAAGCATATTCATGCTGCTCGTCGGATTTACTCACCACCATGCCTGCTCCCTGCTGAACGGCGTAAGCTTCACCGCCCTCAAATATCGGCGCCGATAAAATAATATAATCGATATCGACACTGCCGCTCTCCGATTCCACCTGGTCGGGGAAATACATGGCTGAGGCCGTCGAACCTGTGTATGCGATCAGATCCCCCGTCTTGACGTCGTCGGAGCGGAATTTGCCGTAAGCGCCAAAGTATCCTTTGACCATCGGCACATAATAATTATCCCAAAGGCGGCGCATGATGTCTTTCGGCGCGTGGATCGTCACCTCGCCCTGCTGGACTTCAAACATTTCGCTGCCAAGCTGATGCGTTCCGATGCAAAAATAATTTGCCATGGAATCCCTGCCGTAAAATGCCTTGCCGTCGTTTGGGATATCCGGCGTCTGCGCGTCCGTCCACTCATAATATTTCTGAGCGACTGCGGTCACTCCCTCCAGCGTGGAAAGCTCCTCCAAAGATGCACCGGTGGCATCGGAAAACAAATCCCACTCCGTTTTATTGATCATCATGATCTCGGTGGACTTGGCTGTCGGGAAGATGCGCAGCGAACCGTCGGCGGCAATTTTGCCTTCTTCTATGTAGGAATCTACATATTGCGCCAAATCATCGTCACTCAGATAATCGGATAGATTCGCGAGCGCTCCCTGCTCCTCGAACTCATAAGCCGTATCGGCATAGGATGCGAATATATCAGGCACGTCAGCAGCCCCTACCTCTCCGGCGATCGAGGCGCGCAGTGCATTTTCTAAGTCACCGACTGACCCCTGGCTGTAACCTTGCACATAGATGCCACGCTCGATGCCTACTGTGTCATTAAATTCATCGACCAGACTGTCGAACGCAGCCTGCTGCGTGCCGTTGTAATAGTGCCATACTGTGATAGAAACCGGATTGTCTGGGTCTAAAACATCTTTACCGCCGCAGCCGCCCAATAAAAGCGTCGCTGACGCCAAAACCATAGTTCCTATATATCTCTTTTTCATTTCTATGTACCCCTTCCCAAAATAAAATCATTACAGACAGTTTACAGGATTTCAGAAAAAAAGGCAACAGCAAATCACAATGTATAGGCACATTGCTATTCTGCCATACTATCGGAAACGTCAAATAAATTTGCCCGCTGCGACGTCCCTAAAGGCAATACGCAAGCGATTTACGGCAGCGGCATATCAAAAAGCGATAAGGAGATAACAGGATGATGAATGAAGATACCCTTGAATTACTGCGGGAATGTAATTCCGGCACCCAGATGGCCGTATATTCGATCGACGAGATTTTAGAGAAAATCTGCAACCCGAAATTAAAAGAACTGCTGCAAAAGTCAAAACAAATCCACGAAAAACTTGGATGGCGCCTGCATGATCTCCTAAACAGCTGCGGAGAAGAGACTCAAGAGCCCAATATTTTTGCCCGCGGCATGTCATGGATGAAAACCAATCTGAAGCTGACGATGGAGAACAGTGACCGCACCTGCGCCGACCTGATGACAGAAGGCTGCAACATGGGCGTAAAGTCCTTGCAGCGCCGCCTCAATCAGTACAGTGGGGCGGACGAAACCTCCAAATCCATCACGAAAGAATTGATCGCAGAGGAAGAACATCTGACGGAGCAGCTGAAAGAATATCTCTAAATTTAACTTATCTCTGCAAAAACAACGGCAGATCAACCATCCGGTTGTTCTGCCGTCCCTCTATACATCTAAACTCACACAACTCTCAACGTTTCCGCTGGCAAATTTCTAATCCGTGTGAAAAACGCCATGTGGCGCTGCTCTGCTATAAATTCCGTATGAAAAACGCCATGTGGCGCTACCCTACTATAAATTCGCGTATTTCATCCATCACAGCGGACTCGCTCTCGTCATAAATGGACAACGTCAGCGGCCCCGATAAGTCCATCGTACAGATGCCTATGATCGACTTACCATCCACGGAATAACTGCCCTTTGTCAGATCAAATGTTCCACCATGATGACTCAAAATACTGCAGAGCCGCTCGGCTTTTTCCGGTGCATTCAGCAATACTTTTACTTGTTTCATATGACACACTCCCTGTAGACTTTATGACTATAGTATTCCACAAAAAGGAAATTGTATACCGTTATATTTCACAATTTGCCGCCCCACTTTGCAGTAAAATCATATTGCCGGCAAAAAAGAAATGCCGATTTTCCCGATACACACAAGGCGCAGGTAACGCTTTACACGCTGGATGCGTCCTGTTATAATAAATGAATTGACAGATATTTAGGAGGAATACATCATGGCTTTTGACGGATTCGTTATCGCTCATCTTGTAGCGGAATTAAACCATACTATATGCAACGCAAAAATCAGTAAAATCGCGCAGCCCGAACATGACGAACTGCTGTTTACAATCAAGGGAAACGGAGCGCAGTACCGTCTGGCCATGTCTGCCAGCGCATCGCTGCCGTTTTTGTATCTGACATCAGCAAATAAACCGAGTCCGCTCACGGCTCCCAACTTCTGCATGGTGTTGCGCAAACATATCGCAGGCGGCAGAATTACAAAGATTTCTCAGCCCGGTATGGAGCGCATCATTCATTTTGAAATCGAGCATCTCGATGAGATGGGCGATCTGTGCACCAAGACGTTGATTGTGGAACTGATGGGAAAACACAGCAATATTATTTTTTGTAACCAGGATGGCATGATCATCGACAGTATCAAGCACGTCTCGGCCATGATGAGTTCCGTCCGCGAAGTGCTGCCGGGAAGAACCTATGTGCTGCCCGCCACGCAGGAGGACAAGTTAGACCCACTGCAGTTGGCGGAAGAATCCTTTATGGAGACCGCGATGAGAAAGCCTGTCAGCATCTACAAGGCAATCTACGGCACATACACAGGGGTCAGCCCGATTATGGCCCAGGAAATATGTTTTCGGGCCTCCATCGACGGAGATATGCCCACAAGCGCGCTCACGCCGGACGATAAGAAGCATCTTTACCACAATTTCTTCTGGCTGATGGAGGATATCAAAAAGCATGACTTTTGTCCCAATATAATCTTAAAAGGGGAAGAACCGCTGGACTTTTTTGCCGTCGTGCCCACCATGTACCAGATTGCCGTTCCCGATTTTGGCGACGATGAAAAGCGCTTTGTCTGTTCACAGCCGGTCGGCGCGCAGGGCAGTTCTTTGTCTGTAAAAGAAGAAAATAAATACCGGATGCTGCGCTACCGCTCGATTTCCGCAGTTTTGGAGGAATACTATGCCGCGAAAAACGTATATACCCGCATACGGCAAAAATCCGTCGATCTGCGCAGGGTCGTATCCACAGCGCTCGAGCGCAACCGCAAGAAATTTTCATTACAGGAAAAACAGCTTTCCGACACCGCCAAGAGAGAAAAATATAAAATATACGGCGAACTGATTCACACCTACGGCTACGGTCTACAGGAGGGTGCGAAAAAACTCGAGGCATTAAACTATTATACCAATGAAATGATTACCATACCTCTGGATGAAACGCTCAGCGCCATGGAAAATGCACAGAAGTATTTCGACAAATACGGCAAGCTAAAGCGCACCTACGAGGCATTGTCGGAATTGATTGAGCAGACGAAGGCAGAGATCGACCATCTGGAAAGTATCGCCACCTCCCTGGATATTGCCATAAATGAGGACGATCTGGTACAGATTAAGGAAGAACTGACGGAATACGGCTATATCAAACGCAGACGTTCCGACAAAAAAGCCAAAACAAAGAGCAAGCCCTTTCACTATATCTCCTCGGACGGCTATCATATGTATGTGGGAAAAAATAACTATCAGAACGACGAACTGACCTTTAAGTTTGCCACCGGAAATGACTGGTGGTTCCACGCCAAAGGAATGCCCGGCTCCCATGTGATCGTCAAGACCAACAATGAGGAGGACCTGCCGGACCGCTTATTTGAGGAGGCGGGACAGCTCGCCGGTTACTACTCCAAAGGCCGCGGCGGCGAAAAGATCGAAATTGATTATTTGCAGCGGAAAAATGTAAAAAAACCAAACGGCAGCGCTCCGGGATTCGTGGTATACTACACAAACTACTCTCTCACCATCCGCCCGGATATCTCTGCGCTCACGCCGGTAGATTAGGGCGCGTAGGCGCCCTCTAATGGAGATAAAAAAAGCTCTCCCTGGTATGCTGCTTATCGAAAAGATTATTATATTGTAAAAACTGATACTGCCAAATCTTATCATAACAGGGCGCCGTCTCGTCTCCGACGTTATAGAGCGCTCCATCTTTTGTAATATAGCCGTTTTTCGTCAGTACAGGTGCTTCTTCATACAACTCTAAAAGAAACTTCTGATAACCCGTTAAGGGCGCATCCATCAGCTCCATCAGCTTAACGCCAAGGTAATTGGGGCTGATTTTGTCGATATGCTGCTCTTCGATCTCGTAATTCGCCCATATTTTAAAGGGAACCTGGTATTTTTGCAGGTAGTTGTCTTTGTCGCGTTTCATCGAAATATTCGGCTGGTGATCTCCGAAAAATACGACGATCACGGGTTCCTCTTGTTTTTCAAAATAGGTGATTAAATGCTCATACGCTTCGTCTGTTTTCTTTAACAGATTGAGATAGACCTGCAGATTTAGCATATCCGCATATTTTTTGTTCTTTACGGTAATATCCAGCGGCAGGTTGTCATAGATTTCCTGGTAGGGACTGTGATTCTGCATCGTCACATTAAACAAAAACAACGGCGTCTGCGCGGAGTGATAATCTTCATATAACGCAATGATTTTATCTACATCCGAATAGTCTGAAATATATTTTCTAATCCACTGCGGGTCCTCTACACTATCCTCCAATAAAAAATCGTCAAAGCCCAGCGCCTGGTATGCATTCGTGCGGTTATACCCCTTGGAATTAAACGGATGGAGTGCCAGGGCATCATGATATCCCATATCTTTTAAATTTCGGATGATAGAAATATGCGGCTCGTCTTTTTTGAGGTAGGACTGATAGGGAATGGCGCCCTCCGCCACGAAAACAGCACTATTTCCCGTCAAAAATTCATATTCCGTATTAGCGGTTCCGCCTCCATAAGCAGATACATAAAGTGTTCCATCCACCACGTTATCTGTTAGGCTCCAATAAAACGGCAGCGTATCTTCACTTGTCTTAAGGTGATACAATGAAAATTTATTTCCAAAATCAGGAATAAGATAATTGGTGAGCAAATGCTCACAGCCAGCGCAGTCTTTCTTTGTGCCTGATCGGAAAGATAGTTTTTCCAATGAATACACCAGACACTGAACATCAAAATTGCGGCCGTCAAAAACACTCTTTTCCAGTTCATGCCTCCGGTCTCACTATACAAAAGTCCCTTACAGCCTATATAGATCAGTGCGAGTGCCAGACACACATAGCCTACGGTCTCTGTCTTATGAAATTTTTTGCTCCAAAAACACTCGATTTTCATTTGTTTCATTAAAAATCTTTTATCCTTTCAACCGTTGCTTTTAACCATTTTTTACATGTTTATTCTCTTTTTCAATGCACATACTAACCTCGGACAAACGAACAGACGGCTTTTTTGGCGCAAGTTTTTTAACCTGCTGTCAGAAATCCATATTGTTCTTTTTCCCGGACTGCGGCAGACACATATTCATATGTTCTGACAGCAGGCGATACACTATAGAAGACGAAGCAATTCGTTCAAACATCTAAGGAGGAAGATTACTATGGCAAGGCGTTCATCTAACAGAGCAAGCGTACCAGAAGCACAGAGTGCATTAGACCGTTTCAAATACGAAGTGGCTAGTGAGATCGGAGTACCTCTCAAAGAGGGTTACAACGGCGATTTGACATCTAAGCAGAATGGTTCTGTCGGGGGCTATATGGTGAAAAAAATGATCGAAGCCCAGGAGCGACAGATGTCCGGTAAGTAAACCACCTAAGAGACAGAAAAACATCGTTTGATATTTTTCCAAAAGCTGCCGCAGGAAGTATTGCACTTCCTGCGGTGGTTTTATAGATTCATCTGACGTCTGTCATCTGTGACATACGAATGTAAATGTAATCTCAGATTCTTGTTATTCTCGTTCTCCAATTCGGGGTCCTCCTCCAAAAGACAATTAACGGAATCGGAAGCCTGCTGTAATACATAAGCGTCCTGATAGATATCACCCAGCGCGAACTGAAGATCACCGGACTGGCGAATGCCAAAAAAATCCCCCGGCCCCCGCAGTTTTAAGTCTTCGCTGGCTATCTTAAACCCGTCGTTGGACTCGTTGAGAATGGCGAGACGACGCTCTGCGGTCAAGCTGTGCGAACCATTGACCATAATGCAGTAGGACTGCGCGTCGCCTCTGCCCACGCGCCCGCGCAGCTGGTGTAATTGTGCCAGGCCAAACCGCTCCGCGTTCTCGATCATCATGACGGTTGCATTGGGCACATTGACGCCGACCTCCACAACCGTGGTCGCGACAAGCACCTGTATCTCATTTTTCAAAAAGCTTTCCATCACACTGTTTTTTTGTTCCGGTTTCATCTGGCCATGCAGGATACCGAGCGCGATATCCCCCGGCAGGATCGTGCGCAGCTTTTTTACATAGTCGGTGGCATTTTCCGCCTCGATGCTTTCAGTCTCCTCCACCAGAGGGCAGATGATATACGCTTGATGGCCGTCCTTGACCTCTTTTTCAATAAACTCATAGGCTTTCGGACGAAAGCGGGTATCTACCACACAATTTTTGACCGGAAGTCTCTTTTTGGGCACCTCGTCCACCACGGATATATCGAGATCGCCGTAGAGTATAATCGCCAATGTTCTTGGTATGGGCGTGGCGCTCATGACAAGGATATGTGGATTTGACCCCTTTTTGGCAAAAACTTCTCTCTGGCGCACGCCGAAACGATGCTGTTCGTCCGTAATCACAAGCGCAAGGTTGTCATAGACCGCTTTTTCCTGAATCAGCGCGTGTGTGCCAATGACCATCGCATTCTGATAGAGCAAAAGCGCCTCATAGGACATACGTTTTTGTTTGGCTGTCATAGAACCGGTCAGCAGGACAATCGGAATCTTTATGCCAAATTGCTCACAGAGCGCGCGAAACGTCTCATAATGCTGCCTCGCCAGCACTTCGGTGGGCGCCATAATCGCAGACTGGCAGCCATTGTGCGCGGTATCGGCCATGGCAAGGAAAGCAATGATCGTCTTGCCGGAACCGACGTCCCCTTGAATCAGCCGCTGCATCACATAGGCTCCGCGCATGTCGCGCTTTATATCTGCCAGCGCCCTGATTTGCGCGCTGGTCAGCTCAAATGGCAGTTTCGCGATCAATTCATCGGTAAAATGATCTTCTAAAAAGCGAAACTCATTGATCTCTTTGACACGCTTCTCTTTCTGATACTGCATGTCCAGAATAAACAGAAAAAATTCGTCAAATACCAGACGTTTACGCGCCGTAATCAGCGTATCCATATCGTCGGGGAAATGAATCTGCTTGACGGCGTAATTGTATTCACACAATTGATAGCGGTCGCGAATCTTAGACGGCAGATATTCCGTAAAAAGATGTTCTTCCCTTAACACCGCTCGAATCGTTTTTGTGATCAGATTGTTGGACACCCCTCCCGTCAGTCCGTAGACAGGAAGAAAGCTTTGTTCCATCGCGGCATATTGTTCTTTGGTGTAAATCGTCGGCTGCTCCATGGTAAGTTTATTTTTTTTATTGAAGATCTTCCCATAAAATATGTACGTCTCACCCAGGTTCAGCTGATTTTTGATATAGGGCATACGAAACCAGATCAGCTCTATTGTCTGTGTCAGCGTGCCAATTGCTGTCACAGTGATCGGCATATTGCGCGCTCTCATCACACAGGGACTTTTGATGATTCTGCCGATGACTGCCGCCGTCTCTTCCTCCACGGCCTCGTCGACATACTTGGCCTTTGGAAACTGGAGATATGTTTTGGGATAATGAAGGAGTATATCACCCACGGTGTATACTCCTAATTTTTCAAACAAACTTGCCGTTTTAGCGCCGATACCCTTTACCTGGGTAATCGGCGAATTGCGATCCATCATAACTGATTCCTTCATACAATAAGCATGTGCCGGCAGATGCCGGCAATCACAATGTGATTGTTTTATTCCACCGAAACGACATAATAGTAAATCGGCTGTCCGCCGTCGTTGACCTCCACCTCGACATCGGGGTACTCTGCGACGATGGCGTCCGCAATCTGCTGTGCGTCTTCCATGGTGGTATCCTCGCCAAAATAGATGCTGACAAGCGAGCTGTCTTCGTCAATCATCTCGCGCAGCATAGCGAGTACCGTAGGCTTAAGCTCACGACCGACCGCAAGAATCCCGTCGTCACCGATTCCCATATAGTCATCCTGCCTGATCTCTTTGTCGTCGATCACGGTATCGCGCACGGCGTATGTCACCTGCCCGGTCAAAACATTGCCGATCTCTTCATTCATGCGCGCCTCGTTATCTTCCACAGAATTGTCGGGAATAAAATTAATCAGAGCGGTGATGCCCTGCGGTATCGTCTTGGTGGGAATCACAATAATCTGTTTGTCTTCGGCGAGGGAAGCCGCCTGATTTGCCGCCAAGATAATATTTTTATTGTTCGGCAGGATAAACACGGTCTTTGCATTGACATTCTCGATGGCGTTTAACATATCCTCAGTACTCGGATTCATCGTCTGACCGCCCTCGATAATATAATCTACGCCCAGTCCGCGGAAAATTTCGTTAATGCCCTCGCCGATGCTTACGGAGATAAATCCCATCTCCTTTGGCGGCTCTGTCGGTTCAACTGCCTTTGCGGTCTCCGCCTTTGGCGCCTCCGCCGGCACACCTGTTCCCTGCATCTCTTTTTCTTTCAGCGCTGATATCTTTTCGTCGCGCTCTAGCTTCATATTCTCAATGATAATGGTAGTAAGACTTCCGTAAGTGAGCGCTCTCTGCATTGCCATACCAGGGTCATTGGTATGTACATGCACCTTGACAATCTCATCATCAGCCACCACCACAATCGAATCGCCGATCGTTTCCAGATAATTTTTTAATTCCTGCTCCCTCGCGTCGGTCATCGGCTTCTCAAGCATAATCAAAAACTGCGTACAGTAAGCAAAGCGTATCTCCTGGCTGGCCTGCGCTTCAATATTATAAGAGCTGCCGCCCTCCTGCGCCGCTGTGCTGGCCGTGGAAGCAAAGATCGGCGTATGGTCAATCTCCTTGCCCTTTAGCGCATCCAACGCACCCTTAGCGACCTCCATCAGACCCTGCCCTCCGGAGTCCACCACACCCGCCTGTTTTAATACAGGAAGCATATCCGGGGTCCTGCTGAGCACGAGGTCCCCCTCTTTGATTACTTCCTCTCCAAAGTAAATCAAATCGTCCGTCTCGTCCGCAAGCTCGGCCGCCCGTATGGCCATCCCTTTGGCGACAGTCAGAATCGTGCCCTCTTTCGGCTTCATAACCGCCTTATAAGCGGTCTCCACCGCTTTGCGGAACGCGTCGGATAAAATCTGTACGTCAACAGTATCATAGGCGGAGATGACCTTAGAAAATCCACGGAAGAGCTGAGATAAAATGACACCGGAATTACCTCTGGCTCCGCGCAAAGAACCCGATGAAATTGCTTTTGCCAAAGACTTCATATCCGCTTTCTCAAGCGCCTCGACCTCTTTGGCCGCAGACAAAATTGTCATTGACATATTGGTACCGGTATCGCCGTCCGGAACCGGGAATACATTCAACTCATTGATCCATTCTTTTTTTGCTTCCAGATTCCTTGCCCCGGCCAAAAATGCCTTTGCAAGGACTTCCGCATTTATTGATGTGATTTCCACGTCAAAATCCTCCTTAATCAATCACACGTACACCTTCTACATAAATATTTAACTTTTTCAGCTCCATACCTGTGAACTCTTCTACTTTATATTTTACGGTTTCGATCAGATTATCCGTCACTGTACTGATGCTGACGCCGTAAGAGACGATCACATGAAAATCAATGGTAATCTTATTGTCTGCATCTATGGATACGGTTATTCCATGATTCAGATAATCTCTTTTTAATAATTTGACAAGTCCGTCTTTCATATTGACAGCAGCCATTCCCACGATACCGAAACACTCAACGGCAACGGAACCGGCATAAGTAGAGATGACATCAGAATCAATGATCACTTTTCCCAGTGGAGTCTCCATATGTCCTTTCATATCAAAATGCTCCTTTCAAAGCTTATTGCTTACATTTCTGTATATTATAACCGTTTTTTTGAAAAATGCATAGTCCTGTTTTCGATTTTTTATATTTTTTTTAAAAACCGCTTGCAATCCCATATCGAATCTGCTAGAATAAACACGTTGTGAGCCTGTACATAAGCAGGTTTAGAAAGTTACAGGGAGGTGTAAAGCGATGGCAAAGTGTGCAGTTTGCGGAAAGGGCGCTCATTTTGGCAACAATGTGAGCCATTCTAATAGAAAATCAAACAGAATGTGGAAATCAAACATTAGACGTGTAAGCTGTAAAGTAAACGGAACGCCTAAGAAATTGTATGTATGTGCTTCCTGTTTAAAATCTGGCAAAGTAGAGCGTGCCTAATTCATTTTTACAATGATTTCAAAATCCCCTGCCGCGGTATCCGTGACAGGGGATTTTTATATGCGAGGGGAATAGAACCTCTCCCCTATTCGATTGCGCTGAAAATACGCGGAAGAATCCAGCTTTCGATTCGTTATATCGGTTATCGATATATTTTAATTTGTCTAAATTTGTCGATAAAGTGACTCTAAAACTACGAAAGACGCAATCCCCTGTTGACACCCATATTTCCGTATCATACCATAGTTATAACATCTAAACATTACCTCAAGCATGTCTCTTGTCAATCATCCTATCATATGTATGGAGGTGTTGCCCTTGCAGTTTGTATTCTGTTATTACTCAATTACTAATTCTTTACTTGATCTCTAACGTTTTTATAGGTATGCTAATCTTCGGAAAGCGGCGGAAATCATGGCATACTTAAAATTAAAAACAGAATCTTGTTTATTGGTTTTGGAAAGGAAAGATCTGCCATAATAGTAGAATTTTTTGCTTAAGTTTATAAGGCACATCCAGGGTGAAAGTTATGAAATCAATCCATAGACAACTACTACTGGCAATACTTGGGGGCTTATGCCTCTCTTGCAGTTGCGGCAACTCCCCCGCTGTAGCTAATATCGGGGATGATACGACACAAAATGCAGCATTCACTGAATCGGAAACTGCCTCTCCCATGCAGGAGGCGTACAAGGAAACTTCAAGCGAAGGGCTACAGGATGCAATGGAAGAAACAGAATCGATTTGGGATGAAAAACCTTGGGAGAAGATGCGCTGGCAGAATGCCGTAGCGGTGACGGAACTCTCCCCTGAGGAAATCACATTTGACTATCAGTCCTTTCATTTTCTCAGCGGAATGAGCGTCGACGAAGTCCAAAAAGCGACCAAACGGGAACTGGACTTTTGGGAATATTGGGGCGACTGCATGATTTACATTGATTCCGAGGATATTGAATATTATTTTCTGACCGAACAGGACGCACTCTATGGTATGGAATATAAAGCGCCGGATGCCAACGCCGCCCTGTCGCTCGCACAAAATTGTTATGACGAAATGTATGCGCTCTACGGTGAAAATTATGTCTATCCGGTGCAATGGGAAATTCATGAAATCGAATCCGTGGAAGAAATGGATAAGAATAAGTACAAGGACGCCTATGCTGAGACGTGGCCCGTATTATACAACAGCAGGATGGAAGAAAAAGTAAAAGATTCCCTGTTGACAGACAAAGTGCGCCTTACCGTGTTTATCCACACACCGGAATATCAGAATCAGGGTCACTATTCCGTTGGGATTTCTCAAAGTTCCAGCCCACTGGATGCGTTGTAAAGCCTCCGCACTGCGGCTGTAATCCGGTTCAAAAGACTCCCGTCATTTATAAATGTAAGAACTGTCCGGCAGACGGGCAGTTCTTACATACATCATCCTTCAAACTTATACGACAGGCATCTCGTCCCACATTTTCTGGATAAATTTTCTGGACTCCACTGCGTTTTCCGGCACGGTATCCTCAAGCGTCGCATGGATAAACGGTTTTCGCTGTTTGATAAACCGGATGATCGGCGTATAATCCATCTCACCCGTCCCGGCTGCACAGGAGATCAGCTTGCCGTCCTCTACCACAAAGTCTTTGATATGTACCATCGCGATATCGTCACCCAACAGGTCGATGGCCTCCGCGAAAATCTCCTCCCGCTCTTTATAGTTACACATTTCGAGCATATTCACCGGGTCAAATATGATCTGAAGGTTCGGTGAATCGATGCGGTCTAAGACTTCCCGCGCCCGCTTTGGGTTACATACAATATGCCGGTACACCGGTTCGATCGCAAGGATAACGCCCATTTTTTCGGCATATTCGACCACCGGCTTCACATTTTTGATAAACAAGTCGAGCGCCTCTTTTGTGTGGCATGCCTCCTCGAAATGGTAATCCTCGTTCGGCGCGCCGGTCTCCGTGCCCACAACACCGGCGCCTAAGAGGGACGCGAAACGGATATGCGCTTTGTATCGCTCAACCGTCGCCTTTAACTGCTCCTGATTGGGATTGGCAAGATTCAGGTAACATCCCAAAACTGCGCAGTCCAGCTGGTTTTTGGCGTAAAGATTCTTTAAGTACATGGCAAATCCGGGGGTAAAGGCGTCCGTGGCCGTGGAAATGTCTTTCATTACCATAGGAACAGCCATATGAGCGCAGGCAAACCCCTGCTCTTTCGCAATCCTAAGCCGCTCCTCGATCGGCGCTTCTTTGACATCGTGTAAACGTATTCCCAACTGCATAGATAAATCCTCGCTTTCTGTTTATTTGCAACATGACGAACGCTTCCTACATGTGCGATATCATATTTTTATTATACACACAGCGGCACAATTTTTCCACGGATATTTTCAGCATTTCAAACGCAGACCATTCCCTCCTGCTGTTATAGCGTAACACCCTGTTTAAAGATTGCCATATCATGAAAACCGACCTCCTCGCTGCAAACCTTTCTCCCCGAAGCGACTTCGATTACATAGTCGAACAGCTTCTGTCCCATCTTGTCAAGTTCTGCATCTTCGGTGAGCACACCCGCGTTGAAATCAATCCAATTTTTCTTTTTGTTCGCGAGGGAAGTGTTGCTGGAAATTTTTACCGTCGGCACCGGGGATGCAAAGGGCGTGCCGCGCCCGGTGGTAAACAGCACGATATGCGCGCCGCTGGCGGCCAGCGCGGTCGAGGCAACCAGGTCGTTTCCGGGTGCGCTGAGAAGATTTAAGCCCGGCGTCTTTACCTGCTCGCCATAAGAAAGCACACCTTTTACCGGTGCGCTCCCCGACTTTTGCGTACAGCCCAACGACTTGTCCTCGAGCGTGGAAATGCCGCCTTTTTTATTGCCCGGGGAAGGGTTTTCATAGATCGTCTGGTGATTGTCCTTAAAATATTGTTTAAAATCATTGATCAAGCGGACGGTCTGGTCAAATAATTCTCTGTTATCGCAGCGGTTCATAAGAAGCGTCTCCGCACCGAACATCTCCGGCACTTCCGTCAGAATCGTCGTGCCGCCTTTTGCGATCAGGATATCCGAAAACCTGCCCACCAAGGGATTGGCCGTGATGCCGGAGAAGCCGTCGCTGCCGCCGCACTTCATGCCGATAATCAGCCTGGACGCGCTGATCTTTTCCCGCTCAAAGGACGCTGCATAGTCAATCAGCTCCTTGAGCAGCCCGGCCCCCGCTTCCATCTCGTCCTCCACCTCCTGGCAGACAAGAAATTTCACTCGTTTTTCATCGTATTTGCCGATATATTTTTTCAGTTCGCCGATATTGCTGTTCTCACAGCCAAGTCCCAGTACCAGCACGCCGCCCGCGTTGGGATGGTTGATAAGATCGGCCAAAATCGTTCTCGTATGCTCCTGGTCGTCCCCCATCTGGGAACAGCCGTAAGGGTGTGGAAAAGCGACAACCTCTTCCACGCTGCCGTGCACCATGCGGTTTGCGGCTTTCGCCATAGCGGCTGCAATACTGTTGACACAGCCTACGGTCGGCACAATCCACACTTCGTTGCGCACCCCTACCTTGCCGTCCGGACGGTTAAACCCCAGAAACGCCGCCGCTTCTGTTGATTTGATTTCCTCCGCCGCCGGCTCATAGGTGTACTCCAGCAGATCGCCCAGGGCCGTCTCAATATTATGTGTGTGAACCCAACTGCCGGATTTGATTTCCTCCCGCGCCGTTCCGATGCGAAAGCCGTATTTTATAATATCTTCCCCCGCTGCAAGATCGCGGACAGCCATCTTATGCCCGGCCGGAATCTCCTGCAGCACGGTGAGTGCAACACCCATATCAAGCCGCTCGCCCGCGTGCAAATCCCGCAGCGCTACGATCACATTGTCATTTTCATGTATTTTAATAAAATCTTTCACAATTTATCCTCATTTCTGCCTTGCGAACTCCATTCGCATCAGCTTTTTACACAGATGAAAAATGCCTGCGGCGTATCCGCTACACAACCTGGCTAATTCTTTTTTCCAAATAATGATTCCATTGTCTTTCTCATGCCGTTATCACGAATTTCTTGCAGATAGGAAGTCACCGCGTCCTCAACGCCCGGCAGTGCGCTAAGATCCTGTCCCCAAAATGCAGTGTTGGAGAGTACTGCATGAGTGTACGCTTCCACAGGCTTGGTACTGTTTGCCGCAAAAAACTCGAGAACGAAAGCGTCATCCATAATCTGATACTCGGCGCCATCGCGATGCCCAATCAAAGCCTTGTCGCGAATCTCAGTTCCGGTGTAAAACGCCATCAGCGCCGCGAAAGAAAACGTCAGATGCTGCGGCAGTTTCCCCTCCTGCTCAATATAGGCCAGAAAACTTGGCATACATCTCGCTTTCCATTTGGAGACAGAATTTAAAGAGATCGAAAGCAGCGCATGTTTGACGTAGGGATTGTTGAAACGCGTAATCACCGCCTCGGCAAAATCCTGTAAATCCTGTTTTGGCAGTGTGAGCGTCGGGATTACTTCGTCAAAAATCGTAGCTTTCATAAAGTCAAATATCGTCTCGTCCTGCATGGACTCCAGCACGATATCGTTTCCACACAGATACGAGGCCAGCACAAACGAAGTATGGGCGCCGTTTAAGATGCGGACTTTCCGCTGTTTATATGGTTTCTGGTTGTTGGTGAAGATAACCGGCAGACCTGCGTTTGGCAGCGGAAATTCGCCGCTGATATCTTTCGCACTCTCGATCACCCAGAGCGCAAACGGCTCTCCGGTGACAATCAGATCGTCCTGATAGCCAAATTCCTCACAAAGCTCCCTAGCCTCATCTCTTGGATATCCGGTAACGATGCGGTCCACCAGCGTGGACGTAAATACGCAGGCATCGTTTAACCAGGCTATAAAACCATCTTCCAGTTTCCAAAGCGCCGCCAGTTTCAGCACGCACTCTTTTAAATGTATCCCGTTATCGTCGATCAGCTCCACCGGCAGCATCACAAGCCCCTTATCCGCCGCCCCGTTAAAATGTTTGTAGCGTTCATACAAGAATTTGGTCAATTTCCCCGGATATGTCTTTGGCGGCGCAAACTCAAAACGGTCGCTCTCGTTATAGACAATTCCCGCCTCTGTCGTGTTGGAAACGATATAGCGCAGCGTGTCCAGTTTCGCAAAACCCGCATATTTTTCATATTCACCGTAGGCGTCCACTGCATCCGCCACACTAGTGACAATGCGGTTAATCCGCCTTGGCTCTCCGTCCACAATACCGCGCAGTTGAACGGTATACTGACATTCCTGCGCGTGGAACCTTTCAAGGCTGCCAAACTCGATCGGCTTTACCAGCACAATATCGCCGTCAAACTTGCCCTGCTCATTGGCAATATCAATCATGTAATCGACAAATGCGCGCAGAAAATTGCCCTCTCCAAACTGCAATACCCGTACCGGTCTCTCTTTTTTCCCTGTTTTTTGTCTGTTTAATAACTCCATAGCCTTCTCTCCTGACCTCCAAATATCCAATCCGTTAATTGTAAGTGCTTACATTTTCCATTTTTACATCTTTCACACGATTCGTCAAGGGGTAAAATGCCATAATTCAGTGATTTTTACTAAATTTTTCGACAAGAACGGATGTTTTTAGTAGTATTTTAATATTTTTATCTGTTTTCTACGGTTGCATTTTTGACCGCGATATCGTATAATAAAGCATAAAATCATGAAAACGCTTTCATTTTGTTTCCCGCATTACGATAAAAGCTGCGGTGACTCGACATTTACGTGCAAGAACGAGGCGCTGTGTTTTTCATGCCGTTATGAGAGTACAACGCAAACTCATGGGAGACAGCATGATATTTTTAATGATTTAAGGGGACAACATGACGATTTATGACATTTCAAAAAAGGCCGGCGTTTCCATCGCCACTGTCTCGAGAGTCCTAAACGGCAGCGACAAAGTCCGCCCGGCTACCCGGCAAAAAGTGCTGGATATCATAGAACAATACGATTACACGCCCAACGCATACGCCAGAGGCATGGGGCTTCACTCCCTGCAAACGATCGGCATCTTGTGTGCCGACTCCTCCGATATTTTTATGGCGAAAGCCATATACTATATCGAGCAGGAGCTTCAGGCAAACGGTTACGAATCGCTGCTCTGCTGTACCGGCTACAATCTCGACATTAAAAAGAACTACCTCGACCTGATTCTCTCCAAAAAGGTGGACAGTATCATATTGGTGGGCTCCAATTTCATCGGAACCACAGACGAGGAAAACAAGTATATCAAAGACGTTTCCGAACAGGTCCCGATTATGCTGCTAAACGCCGCGATCGACTATCCGAACGTTTACAGTACGCTCTGTGATGATTATGCCACCATGTACGAGACCACGACCGAGATGCTAAACGCAGGCATCACGGACCCCGTTTATCTCTACAATGCCAAGTCGTACAGCGGCCGTCATAAGCTCGACGGGTTTGTGGCCGCCATGAAAGATTTTGGCCGCACGGACGGCGCAGAGCGGGCATTTTACTACACCGGTACATTTCATCAGATGGACGAGATCAACACATTTCTTCAAAATATTGCAAAAAAGACCGCTTTTCATGGCATTATCACTTCCAACGACTCCCTCGCCATCGGCAGTGTCAAGTACGCTTTGCGCGAGAATCTTTCGGTGCCGGACGAGCTGTCTGTGATTGGTTACGACAATTCAATTCTCACCACCCTTTGTACGCCGGAGCTTACTTCCGTCGATAACCGGCTCGAAACGCTGACCCATCAACTGGTGCAGACGCTGCTCGGCGTCTTGTCCGGCAGGGAAATGCCAAAAAAGTCCATATTTTCCGGGCGGCTGGTTAAACGCGGCACCACCAGTTTTTAATCACTTTGCGTTTTTGGGGGCATATGCGCCGGTTTGCGCCGTTCCCCCGACATCATAAAAACTATTTAGAAATGGAGGATTTTACAATGAAACAATTTATGGACAAGGATTTCCTGCTACAGACAGAGACTGCGCAAAAGTTATATGCGGATTTCGCAGAGCGCACGCCGATCCTCGACTACCACTGCCACATCAATCCGCAGGAGATCTATGAGGATCGCCGGTTTGAAAATATCACGCAGGTATGGCTGGGCGGCGACCACTATAAGTGGCGTTTTATGCGTTCCTGCGGCGTGGAAGAAAAATATATCACGGGCGATGCCACAGATAAAGAGAAGTTTATGAAATGGGCCCAGGTGCTCGGCAAAGCGATCGGAAATCCGCTCTTTCACTGGAGCCATCTCGAATTACAAAAATATTTCGGCTATCACGGCGTTCTCAGCCAAAAGACGGCTGAAGAGGTGTGGGAGCTTTGCAACAAGCGGCTGGCCGCGGAGGATATGAGTGTCAGAAATATCATCCGCCAGTCTAACGTTACGTTAATCTGCACGACCGACGATCCGGTGGATTCCTTAGAGTGGCACAAAAAGATTGCCGAGGACGCTTCGTTTGACGTGCAGGTGCTTCCGGCATGGAGGCCCGACAAGGCCATGAATATTGAAAAAACGACTTACGTCGACTACATTGGGACACTCTCCGATGTTTCCGGCATCCAAATCACCACCTTTGCCGAACTTTGCAGGGCACTTTCCACGCGCATGGATTTCTTCGCATCTATGGGCTGTTCCGTTTCCGACCACGGCCTGGAATATGTAATGTATATGCCCGCAGCGGATGACGAGATCGAAGCAATCTTTGCCAAACGGCTTGGCAAAAGCGCTGTCACGCGCGAGGAAGAACTGAAATTTAAGACGGCGTTCATGACCTTTGTGGGCAGGGAATACGCAAAACGCGGCTGGGTATTACAGCTTCATTATGGCTGCAAGCGCGACAACAACACTGCCATGTTTGACCGTCTTGGGCCGGATACCGGATATGACTGCATCAACAACTACGCCCCCTCCTCAGAGATCGCCGATTATCTCAACGCGTTAAACAAAGACGGCAGCCTGCCCAAGACGATTATCTACAGTCTGAATCCGAACGACAACCAGGCGATCGGCACGATCTTGGGATGTTTCCAGGACTCCACCGCCATCGCCAAAATCCAGCAGGGTTCCGCGTGGTGGTTTAACGATCACAAGACCGGGATGCAGGATCAGATGATCTCCCTCGCCAACCTGGGCAATCTCTCCGGCTTTGTCGGTATGCTCACCGACTCTAGGAGCTTCCTGTCCTACACCAGGCACGATTATTTCCGGCGGATTCTCTGCAATTTGATCGGTAACTGGGTAGAAAACGGAGAATTTCCGCAAGATTATGATATTTTAGGTGAAATTGTGCGTGGAATCTGCTATAATAATGCTGTTAAATATTTCGGTTTTGACTTACAGCTCGCTGATAGCACTCTCTAGCCTGCCGAAATGACACGAAAAAATAGCAAATGTGAAAGTAACGCCGTATGCAGAGTGATTTTTGCACTGCAAAAACTACATTGCAATATAGCGTTTCTTTCGCATTGCAGAAATGAGGTTAAAACATGGAATTAAGAACAGCCGCATCTCCAAAAGATGTAAAACACTACACAACCGAGCGTCTGAGAGAAGAATTTTTGATCGATGACCTGTTTATGCCGGACGATATCAAACTGGTGTACAGCCATATCGACCGCATCATCACCGGTTCCGCCGTTCCGGTAAAGCAAACCTTACACTTAACTGCGGGGGACGAGCTACGCGCCCAGTATTTCTGTGAGAGACGCGAGCTTGGCGTCATCAACATCGGCGGCAGCGGCAAGATCACCGTCGACGGAAAAGTTTATCCGGTTGGCCACAAAGAGGGCATGTATATCGGCATGGGTTCTAAGGATATCGCTTTCGCGAGCGACGATGCAAATACTCCGGCCAAGTTCTATTTAAACAGCGCTCCGGCGCACATGACCTACCCCACCGTCCTCATCAAACCGGAGGGGACACCGGAGGACGGCGTTGTCATCGTCAAAGACACCAATAAAGTGGAACTCGGCTCCTTAGAAACCGCTAACCACCGTACAATCTGCAAATATATTCTTCCGGGACAGGTGGAAAGCTGCCAGTTAGAGATGGGCATGACAAAATTAGAGCCCGGCAGCGTATGGAACACCATGCCAAGCCATACCCATGACAGACGTATGGAAGTCTATCTCTATTTTGACATGCCAGAGGACGCTTTTGTCATGCACTATATGGGAGAACCACAGCAGACAAGACATATCGTCATGCGCAACGAACAGGCAGTTATTTCCCCGAGCTGGTCAATTCACTCCGGCTGCGGCACACAGGCGTACACCTTTATCTGGGGCATGGTCGGCGAGAATCAGGACTTTGACGATATGGACGGCATCGCCATGACAGATTTGTTATAAAAAAGAATCACTCCGTGATTCTTTGCAAGTTGCTTTGCAACTTGAGAATTGATGCGTCTGACGACGCAATTTCCTATAAAGTAAGAAAGTCTCACTTCATGAAACATTGCTGCATCACATCGCAGTTACTACAAGTAAATCATAACCGGAGGACGAAAATCCATGAAAATTGCATTAATAAACGAGAACAGCCAGGCGGCAAAGAATGAGATGATCTGCGCCACCTTAAAATCCGTCGTAGAGCCGATGGGACATACCGTATTTAATTATGGTATGTATTCCGCTGAGGATACGCACCAGCTTACCTATGTACAAAACGGCATCCTGGCGGCCGTATTGATCAATTCCGGCGCGGCGGACTATGTCATCACCGGCTGCGGCACCGGAGAAGGCGCTATGCTTGCCTGCAACTCTTTCCCGCAGGTACTTTGCGGACATATCGAATCTCCGCTCGACGCTTATCTGTTCTCACAGGTAAACGACGGCAACTGCATCGCACTCCCATTCGCAGAGAACTTCGGCTGGGGCGGCGAGCTAAACCTTACTTATATCTTTGAAAAATTATTCTGCGCACCGGGCGGCGGCGGTTATCCCAAAGAGCGCGTCGTACCTGAGCAGAGAAACAAAAAGATCTTGGACGAAGTAAAGAAAGTAACGCATCGTGATCTGGTTTCCATCTTAAAAGAACTGGATACCGATCTCGTAAAGGGCGCTTTAAGCGGTGAAAAATTCCAGGAGTATTTCTTTGCCAACTGCAAAGACGAGGCCATCGCAGCCTGCGTCAAAGAGATTTTGGCATAGTCGAATCTGCCAAAACAGATTTCCATATTCTGAAACATCAGACAGGAGACGGCAAGCCCGTCTCCTGTTTTTCTTTTTCCCATTATTCCAATTTCTTGCAGCTATTTGCGGATAGAGGAGATCGTCTCCTCCGCAATCGAAAAGCTTACCACGCCCATATACATCGGCGCCACATCGCCCTCGTTAAAACAGATGACCAGCCCGCCGTTTTCGTCGAGATAAAAGTTGGTCTCGTCAGTGATCGCCTCAAAGTTCCACGCTGGCACATCCGTGTAGTCCACCCAGTACATCACATTTTCATCGGCCGCCATCTGCTCTCTCATCTGTCGTTTGATATCCTCACTGATCGGTGTGATATAGTCCGCCCCATCCATAAACAAATCTTTGAGATTTAGCCGCTCTCCGGTGCCAAGATCAATCGTGTAATAATAATCCCACTCGGCGCCGCTGCCCGAAGCCTGATAACAGATAATCCGCAGGGTAAAATACTCCTCTGTCGTATTCAAAACCTCGTAACTCATCGAAATGTCCTGGTATCCGATGTCATCGATATTATCCTCAAATTCTTTCATCATATCGGCAGCGATTCTCTCGATCTCCGCATTGATCTCTTCCGTGGTCTTCTTTAATGTCTCCTGCTGCTCGTCATTTTTTGCTCCGGCTGCATCCGTGTGGATGGAATCGTCCGCCGCAGAAGCCTCACTGTCCACAACGATCTCCGGTACCTTGATATCTGCGTGCTGTCTGTCATCTTCGTACTGATAATCGCGAAATGTCATCACTTCCACCAGCTTTCCTAAAATCGGTATGCTTTGCATAGCGTGCGCTGCGCTCGCGGAAACATTCGGTATCACCAAAAAAACTAATATTACTGCCGCTGCCGCGACGCCTGCCCCCTTCCATACCACATATTTTCTCTGCCTGTTTTTTCTTTTCGCGTTCTTAATCGTCATTGTAAGCGCCTCCTTTTGATTTTCTGACATACTGTGACTCTCGTACTCTCTTTTTAACTGTTCTATGATCTGCTTTTCCCGATCTGTCATAATGAGCATCTCCTCCTTCCTACCAGATATCTTCCTCCGTCAAACTGATTTTCAGCTTCCTCGTCGCACGGTACAGACGACTTTTGATTGTGCTGACATTTTCCCCCAGCACATCCGCAATCTCGCTGATTTTTAACTCTTCAAAGTAGCGCAGACGCAAAACGGCCTGATCTTCCATGGATAATTCCGCGATTGCGCGCTGCAAGTCCAGATTTTCATAGTGATCTTCCGCCCCCGGCTCTGCCGTTATGTTCTCAAGCGGTACATACCCCGGCCGTTTCAACAGCTTGAACGTCTCATTTAACATAACCCGATATAGCCAAGTCCCTACATATTGCCGTTTCATGAGTTTTTCGCTGTTTAAAATCGCCTGATACGCGCCGTTTTGTACGATATCTTCCGCGTCGGCCGCATTTCTGACATAACTGTAAGCCAGGCGGTAATATCTGTCATAATTTTCCAACAATGTTTCCGCCACCAACTGTTGGTTTTTCGCTTTCTGTGAAAAAATTGCCAAACGGTTCACCTCCATCCTTTTTTATTTTTTCCATATGCGAATGGCCTAATCTTCGTCGGCATCCCCCTCCCCTATTCTTTTTTGTTTTCTAATGATTAGATCGTTTCGGGAGGGAAAAAGTTTCGTTCCAACAAAAAATTATTTTAATTAAGCCCCCTGGGCAATCGAGTAGGGGAGATTTCTTCCCTACTCGCCGCGCGGGGTGCGTGCTGCAACAGCAGCTATTTTCACTTCGCGCCCATGTGCATAAAAAAACTGCCGGAAAGATTAACAATCCGACAGTTTCCTATGTACATATTTATATGTTAGTTATACACGTAAAATTTTCCCGACGAGCTGTACCATACACGTACAGTATAGCTGTTTTTGCTTACATAAGCCGGGTAAGATTTCTTGCCTTTTTTGTAAACCGGCACAATCCGAATATAGTAATCCGTACCCTTTTTTATATTCTTCTTGAGCAATAAGTTGGTCTTCGTAGTGGTTCCCATCTTCTTAAATGTACTCGCGGTATTACCAGTCGCCATATAGACGTTATAGCTGCTTGCGCCCTTGAATTTTTTCCAGCTCACTTTCATCTTGCTGCCGCTTTTTTTCACCGTCGCTTTATCCAAAATACGGCTGGTATACTGATATGCGGACCAGCTGCTGTACGATTTGTTGTTGTCCGCAATATTGACATAAGCCCGGATACGGTACTTGTAGATCTGAGCGGTCTTTAACTTTTTATTTAACAAGTACAGATAATCAGATGATGAAGATTGCTTTATGACCGTTTTTTTACCATTATATGCATAAATTTCTACTTCATATCCATCGGCAACCTTACACCTGTTCCATTCAAAGTGCAGCGATCCACTGGAGCTAAAATACGTCACCTCCAAGCCGCTAACGCCTTTGGGAAGTGTTGGACAATTCCATTTTGAAGTCGAACTTTCCGTCGCCGCAAAGCCTGTACTTGCCTCCGTGCGAACCGGCATAATTTCAATATCGTAATCCGTATCGCTCTGTAAACCGTTGATGGTGATACTGTTTGTTGCGGTTGATACTACAGAATTTGAGTCAGAGTTAGCGGTTGCCAGGTGATAGGATACATTGTAAGAGGTCGCCCCCGGGACAGCCTGCCAAGTAAAAGTCAGAGAATTCGTCGTTGATTTCGTTAATTTAACCGTTTCCGAAGGGGTAGATGCCGGCGCGGTAACTACGGGAATCGGTGCAGACCAAACCGTATCTACAGGCGGCGTGCTGCTCAATCTCGAATCGTCCGACTTCCCGAATTGTACAAAATAAGTCTGCCCGGGTTTCAGGCTATAAAAATATTCGGATGTATTATATGAATAATCATAGGTACACGGTGACATTGATATATTATCACTGATCTTTGTCCAAACTTTTTTGTCATCGCCGAAAATCGCGTCCCATTCGACATTAATGCTGGTGCTCGTAGCCTGTGTCTGATGTATTCCTGTTGGTACAGTCGCTGCGTGTGCCTTGACTCGGCCAAAAGCCAGCACAGACAGTGCGATCATTACCATAGACAATACAGTCCACAACCTACTCCACGTTAATTTTGGTTTCATTTTTCACTCCATTTCTGCGCTGCTTATTGCGTATAACGAGTTTGTGGCAAGCAACGCGCAGACACAACCCCCACGACTGAAAATTTGTATTTAATTTTCAATCTCATTACGCTCCTTTGGTTCATTTTTTTATGGTATTATTTTAACTGATTTCCCATAAATATGCAAGAAGATATGCATTATTTCCCACCGCAGCTAAACAGGTAATATCCGGCAAAAAGACAGACCATGATAATGAAAAATGCCAAAAAGCTATTGTCTATGACAAACATCAAAAGCATTCCCAAAGCAAACACAAAAAGTGCAAAACCGATAATCTGTTCCAATGATTCCTCCCCGTCATCTAATGCTTACCAGAAAAAGTGTCACGATACACCAAAATTTGTCCGCGTCACATATGATTTGCTGTAAATCGCAACAAAAAAGCATATATTATTATAATATATGCTCTTGCAACACGAAAATGAAGTTTTTCATTGATATTTCAAGCTACTGACTGACGGAATTGCCAAGCATCTCCTCCATCTCTTTTCCTGCCGCCTCTTTTGCGTTCTGGTCTGCACTGTCTTTGCTCTCCGCTGTGTCTTTGTCTTTATTGACAAACCGGTCTACAAAATCGGGAACCATATCCAAAACTTTCGTAATTCCATCCTGATTTTTGACGTTGACAAGTTTTGTCGTGCCGTTTTGGATGACCAGCACTGCGCTTGGATTAATCTTGCCTCCCATACCTCCGGCGCCGTTGTTGCTCTTTTCCTTGGAAAATGCGCCGGCCGCAACGCCAAACGATACGTCCACTAAGGGCAGAATGATCGTGTCTCCGATATTCACTGCATCTCCCACGACGGTTTTGGTGGTAATAAAACTGTCCATCCCTTTAAATAATGATTCTACGGTTGTGTGAAAACTATTGTCACTCATTATAATCCTCCATTCATTACAATGATTTTATGAAACTTCTACATTCTTTCTTACATATGAGTCTGAGGAACGAGCACAGCACATGTATCAAATGCAAATGCCCGCGGGTAGAAAAATTTCCCCGCAGATATGAGATATCCGACGCAAAATCAGGACAGATCTGCACATCTTTTTGATACAAAAACGGGAGCGTCGCAAGTCCTCCAAGCACTTGTCCGGTGAGGGCAGGATCGCCGAGCGAAAAGACAATGTCTGTCTTCCATCTGCGAAAACGTAAATGCCTCAATAAATAGACGAGCTCTTTTCCTATGTACGACACGGCAATCCTGTTGGAATCCGTCACGATAGTATGCCATAACTCTTTCCCTTTTTGGCGCGCGTGAATCACACGGTCTATCAACTGTAAAAACTTTTGTCTGGCTGTTTTTATTTTATCTATGATGCCCGCTATCGCGTGCCCTCGCGGTCTTCGACGGTTGGGATGATTGGCCCACGCCGGCCTCTTATCATCTGACGTTTCACCTGTGTGCGGCTGCACACTGCCGTCTGCGGAACTTTCTGTTGCATACATACCATCTGCCCGTTTTGCCTCGTGGCACTCCGACGCTTCGGCCATACCGTCTGCCCGCTTTGCCTCGTGGCACTCCGACGTTTCGGTGTTGCCGTCTGCCCGCTTTGCCTCATGGCATTCCGACGTTTCGGTGTTGCCGTCTGCTTGATCTTCTTCGCCTTGTCCCGGAACTGTCAACGCCATTTCCGGCGCTTCGTAAGAATCGGGCGCCTTGTCCTTTTTCTTTTTGGTAAAACCGAAGATCTTGAGGGAACTCTCGACCTCGCCGCCCGCATAAACGACGCCAAACGCCAATACATGCAGCAGCCAATGCAGCTCTGCCTTTAGATATTTCTCTTCCTCTATGGTGCCGCTGATGCGATATCTGACAGGAACAAACAGTATAAGCGCAGCGGCGAGAAGAACAATGCCGATGATCACCGCTATGAGAATTCCCAGAATTTTTAAAATTGTCAATATCACCGACATGCCATCCTCTCAATTTCAGTTACGATTCACACGCTGTCTTATTCAAATAAAATATTCTCTCAAGGCAAAGCCTCCCGTATTTTTGTATACCTCAAGTACAATCTTTGCCGCCGTCTCTATGGCTTCCTCATATCCTTTTGCCAGACCCAGGACATAGATTTGACTTTTGGGATACGCCTTTTGCAGCAATTCATACGATGGTATGATATCCAGAAGATTCTGTGGGTTTGATGCCAGCGCTATCACATATACCGAACACTGTCCCGCATTGTGGCGTATCTTCCATTTTACCTTGTCGGCATGAGATCCGATGCCGTCCCCCACATACAATCGTTTATGCCATTTCATAAAAATCCTCATTCACAGCATTTAAAAATACTTATGGTTTCCCCACAAATTACTTCTTTTCAATTCAAGATATTCATTGTAAGCTTTCTCTAAAATTTGTTTTTCATTTGGAAATTTCAGCAGATGATACGCTTCATGATACTTATAATACCCGGAATCTACAAAATATTCTTCCCGCTGCGGCTTGCTGTAATAATTATCTGCCATCATCAAATACCAGTGGACTTCTTTTTCCACCGTATCTTCCGGTATGGTAAACGTGTACTGGCTCTTACCGACGTATTTGATAATGGCAGCTTTGGCACTCGTCTCCTCCAATACTTCCCGCATTGCCGTCTCTTTGAACTCTTCGCCCGGCTCCACGGTTCCCTTGGGCAGCACCCAGCCCTCATACTTGTTCTTATAATTTTTATACAAGAGCAAGATCTTACCACGAAATATTACCACACCACCGCAGCTCGTTGCTTCTATCATTGCAATACCTCCTGATGTGGTCACTCTTTATTCTTTAGTATAATACTTTTTGTGGTTGACTGCAACTAAAATAGAAAAAGAATCCCGTCCGTCAGGATAGTGCCAGAAATGCGTCGCGCAGAGCCTCGGCGGTTTCTGTATCGGACATCACAAACAAAATCACATCCCCGTTGCTCTCAACAATCACACTCTCCGCCTCCACA
Source organism: uncultured Roseburia sp. (assembly GCA_910584215.1). Taxonomy (GTDB): domain Bacteria; phylum Bacillota; class Clostridia; order Lachnospirales; family Lachnospiraceae; genus Roseburia. Next base: position 70,217 of record CAJTYI010000003.1, read on the forward strand.
CAAACCCATTTTTTCGGGTCTGCGTTGTCCGCAATCTCCCGCTTTGCATTGTCGATATCGTCCCCGTTGACGCGAAGCACGACACACTGGTAGGGGTCGACATTAATTAAAGGCACAGAGTAGACTGCATCCGAAAAAGACACCGCCTCGGTACCCAAAATATAGACTGCCTCCTCCGCCGCCATCGTGCTGGTGACATACTCTTCCATTTTGCTGCGCATGTCGTCACTGACATTGGCTGTTTCATATACGCGGCCCAAAATCTCCTCGCAGCTTCCCTCAATATGAAAATCCTCGTTTGGCTTCTGCCCTTCTCCACAGGCTCCCAAAAACAGCGTGCTCACAAAAAGACATACCGCCGCCAGACAGCCGATTCGTTTTTTTACTCTCATCGTTCTTCTCCTTCTCTTAAAATGATACCCAAAATCATAAAAATTATGATTGCAAGCGTTATTGTTTATAATAACTGTCAAAAATTTCTTTCGCGATCGGCAGGGCATACTCACTGCCGGAACCAGCCCGCTCTGCCAAAACCGCCACTGCGATATCCTCCTTTCCGTCCATATGTGCATATCCTACAAACCACGAGTGCGAGGAATCAGAGCCGGTATGGTATTCCGCCGAGCCCGTCTTTCCCGCAACCTCGTAGGAGGTATCCTTTAGTTTTCTGCCAGTCCCTTCTTTTACCACATTCTTTAAAAACTCCTGCATGACGGCCGCGGTCTCCGGTGTAATCAGCTCCTTGTATTCCACTGCCTTGTACGATTCCACGACACCCTGGTTGGCATTTTCAATGCGCTCGATCACATAAGGTTTCATCAACATGCCATCGTTGGCGATCGCACAGGTAATGAGCGCCATATGAAACGGGGTCACCAGCGTCTTTCCCTGCCCGATGGATGTTTCCATAATGTCCGCCGCACTATCCCCCTCCTTTAGCACAAAGCTGCTCTGCTTATATTCTAATGGCAGCGGGAGGCCGGAATTAAACAGCATATTGTTGCACAGCTCCCCGAAACGCGTGATATCAAGATCGAGCCCCAGCGAAGCGTAGGAAGTATTGCAGGAACGGGCAAACGAACTCATAAGATCTTCCTCGCCATGTCTGGTGTTGCCATAACAGTGGATAACATTATTGTCTACGGTCACAACGCCGCTGCAGTTATAATGATAATTTTCATAATCGGGGTGCTCCGCCAGATATTCCAGTGTCGTCAATATTTTAAAGGTAGAACCCGGCGGATATAAGCCCTGCGTGGCACGGTTTAGAAGCTGCGATTTATCGTTATCTTCCGCGGTCAAAAGGCTCCAGTCCTCCACGACCGTATTCGGGTTATAGTCAGGCTTCGATACCATCGCCAGTATTTTACCCGTGGCAGGTTCCATCACCACTACGGCGCCGCGGTAAACGCCGATCGCCTCATACGCCGCTTTCTGAAGATCAAACGACAGCGTCGTCACGACATGATCTCCCCGGTTTTTGACAGCCCGCAAATCCTCGATGACTTTTTCGGCCGCAGACACATTGGAACGCAGCAGATGAAAATTTTCTAAGGCCTCAATCCCTGTTTTTCCATGGGTACTGTACCCGACCACATGGGCAAACATATTGTCGTAGGGATAGTATCTGACCTCCGCGCCGTCCGCGCCAGTCAGTGTTTCCGCCACAACCACGCCGTCCGCAGTGCTGATACTGCCCCGCACCACCTGCTGTTCAAACAATTCCTGGCGCTTATTGTACGGATTATTGATAAATTTCTCGCCAAGCGCCGCCTCGAAGTAGATCAGATATCCCATGAGCAGCACAAATATGGCAAGAAATGAGTAAGCGACGACCGCAAACTCTCTATTGTGACCGGACTTTTTGGTATGCTTGTCCCTGCTTTTTTCTTCCATTGTCCTCTCCCTCATCCTGTCTTAAGACGCATAGTCCCTGTATCACAGCAAAAATAATCATCGTTGCCAGCAGCGAACTGCCCCCGTAACTTACCAGAGGCAGTGTAACGCCGGTAGAGGGAATCAGTTTGATCGCGCCGCCGACGGTCAAAAATATCTGAAACCCGTAAACGATGCCAAACCCAAGCGCCAGTAATTTGTAGAACTGATCTTTCATCTGCATGGCAACATTTAGAAAGATCAAAAAACAGCTGGCGCACACCATAATCAGACAGAGCGCAAAAATTGCCCCCATCTCCTCGGCAATCGCCGAAAATATAAAATCCTGTTCGACAACCGGTATCTTATTCGGCATCCCCTGGCCAAGCCCCATGCCAAACCAGCCGCCGGTGCCAATGGCAAACAGCGATTGACAGATCTGGTAGCCTTCATTATCGATCACACTCAAAGGGTCTTTCCATGCCACTACCCGCACCTGAACATGCGTAAACATTCGGTAGGCGACCATAGCCGCGATACTGCCGCAGAGCATGCCGCTGGCAAAATAAAACAGCTTTCTTGTCGCGACATAGAGCATAATCAGATAAGTGATAAAATAGATTAAGGCGCCGCCCAGGTCTCTGGACATCACAAGAATCAAAACATGCACCGCCGCAACCGCGGTGGCGATGCAGACAGTCTTAAAGTTTGGGTTTTGGCAGAGCATACAGGCCACAAAAAATACAAATAATATTTTGATAAACTCCGAGGGCTGTATCGTAAACAATCCGGCAATACTGATGGAAATCTTTGCACCGTAGCTCGTCTTGCCCAAAACTGCAACGGCCAACAGTCCGGCGATGCCCACGAGGGCATACACCCATGTCATTCGTTTCCAAAAAGTAATCTTGCGTATCAGCAGAGGTATCAGCATTGTCAGCACAACCGCTGCAAGCGCGATAATATACTGCTTGATCGCCCGCTCGATCGACAAACGCGTCAATATGGTAAAACCAATGATGAGCAGCATACACATATTGTTTGCCAGCAGCATAGAGGCACCGCTGTAAAATAGCTGATAGCAGGTGAGCGTGATCGAGATCAGTATGACCTGGAAAAGATAAAATATGATCACTCTCCAATCATCCTGCACCGCGTAGAGAGCCAAAAATGCACTGAAATGTATCACATACATCAAAACCCGCTGCCACAGAAAAATCCTGTCCTTTTTCTTTTGATTTCTATTGCCCCGAAATACGGCAAAACACATAAATGTGTAGAGGGCAAACAAAAACATCATCAGATATTTTGAAATCTCTACAATTAATATCGTCATCTATTCTACCCCGCGTTTGTAGTGGCCGTTGGTGTATTCTCCCTGGTAGACATTTTTCACAGAACATGTTCCGGTCAAAAAAGACGCCTCATAGAGGTCTAATATCCGCCCGGTCTCTTTTTCTGATTCTATGGTAAAAGACAATCTTCCGTGGACGATCCCCATGTCCATGACATCCAAGCGGCAGTCAAACAATAACAACGGCGTACTGTTGTACAGCGTGTTATAACAATCCTGGCAATGGTTTTTCACCGGAAAATATTTACCATATCGGTCTTTGAGATAAGACAGCCCCGGCTGCTTATCGCATATATCATTGTTGGCGTGCACACACTGTGCGGTCAGCATTAACGGCAGATAACCGTAGAGTATCAGCTCAGTCCCCCGGTTGTCGCGCGCTAACAGCTCTCCCCTGTTTAATTCGAGCGGTGCAGTATCGCGAAGCGGATGCTGACTGCCAAATCCTGCCTTGGCCCTGCTGTTAAACAGATAGAGCCTGTGATCTAAAATAAATGGCATTGCCGATAAATGTTTGAGGGCAAAGCCCAGGCTGTCATAACTTCCCACGACAATGCCATCCAGATAAATCGCGGGCAGCCAGGCGGCCAGCCCCGCATAAAATTCGGCTGTGCTCTTGCGAAATACCGGAGGCAGAATATAATATGCCCGCTTTCCCGCCTGGTGAATCGCAGATACGTCCTCACACAGCAGATCTTTGATCTCCTCATGGCGGTAACAGCTGCTGTCCAGATAGATATTTTCGACAAACGCAGCCCGCAAAACCGCTCCAAGCTGCCCGCGCTCTTCTACGGAGACCGACAGGTGAAAGTTTTTCTCTTTTGATTTTATGGCAGGTTTTCCTGCATATTTTGTCGAATTTGCACGAAAACTTTCACTTTCTGCAACCATTCCCTGCGGATATCCGCCGGAAATGTCTCTGTGATATTCAGCTGTGATCTGTTCCATCAGCTGTTCCATGGCGTCTCTGCGCAGCCGGTTGATCGCGCCGACCGGCAAAAACACATCGTCTTCCATCTCCACAGAAAGCTCGTCAAACACAAAAGGCGTATTGCCGGTCTTGCGCAGATTTCTCTCCACTTTGTCCGGGGAAAGCGGCTGTTTTTGCGCCGCCTGCACGGTGTCTCCCTCCACGCTCACACATTTTCCTTTGCAGCTTAACTCGATTATAGCAGGCATTTCTTTCTTTAGTATTAAGATTCCCTTGATTTTTTCTTTTAATTCATGGTCAATGTAAGCGCTGCGTATTTCATCCTGCAATGCCTCGTTACTTTTTACATGGCCAGGCTTTTCAAAAGTAATCATATCCTTGCCGTTTGCACGGTAAAAATATCCCTCCGTAAAGCCGCTGCGGTTGCCAAAGTCCCAGAGCTTTTGCATATCCGCGCCCGATACAAGAAATCTCCGCCGCGCGTCCGCGACGCTATAGCGCGCCACGTCCTCTAAATAGGCATCCACATAGGCGCGGTAAATCGACACTACCCCCGCAGCGTACTCCGCCTGTTTCATTCTGCCCTCGATTTTCAGCGAATACACGCCGCTCTCGAAGAGATCCGGCAGATACGAAATGCTGCACAAATCTTTGGGACTTAGCATATAGCTGCCCCGCTGCGGCAGCCTTTTCCTGTGGCTGTCACAAAGCTCGTAGGGCAGACGGCACGGCTGCGCGCATCGGCCCCGGTTGCCGCTCCTGCCGCCGAGCATACTGCTAAACAAACACTGCCCGGAATAGCAATAACACAGTGCGCCGTGTACAAACGCTTCCAGTTCCACCGACACATTGTTGTGGATATACGAAATCTCCGCAAACGATAATTCTCTTGCCAGCACCACGCGGGAAGCGCCAAGCTTGTGCATATATTCGGCGCCCTCGGCCCCGGTTATCGTCATCTGGGTACTGGTATGGACTGCCAGATCGGGAAATGTCTCGCGAATCAGCTCAAATGCCCCCATATCCTGTACGATCACCGCGTCCAGCCCCTGTCGGTAAAAGGGCAGCAGATAATCATAAAGTGCCGCCAGTTCCCGCTCTTTTAACAGTGTATTAACCGTCAGATACACTTTTCTGTCGTGCAGATGTGCATAGTCGATCGCGCGAAGAAGCGCATCTGTATCAAAATTGTCCGCATAGGCTCTCGCCCCAAAACGGGTGCCGCCCAGATACACGGCGTCTGCCCCCGCGTGAATCACCGCAAGGAATGTTTCATAAGACCCCGCCGGCGCCAGCACCTCAAACTTATACTGCTTTTTATGATCAGTCATTGCCAGTCTCTCCCCCTGCTCACATAATGAAGCATATCCAAAAAGGGAACGAAAGTATAACTCCGTTCCCCACCTTTTTTACCATGCCAGTTTCATTATTTTTTCGCTGCATTTACTTTGCCGAGCAAAGCCTCCTCCAGAGAAGTCTCCAGCTTTGTCTTGTTGAGCAAAAGCTCCTTGTTTTCCCGCTCCAGCTCTTTGACCCGCTCCTCGAGAGATTTACAGCTTTTCTCCGCAGACTTTTTCCCATCCTCCAACTGTTTTTTGTCGGCCTCCAGCTGCTTCTTATCGGCCTCCAACTCTTTTAGTGTCTGTTCATCGCTTTCCGTCTGCAATTGGTTGGAAATTAAATTATGTTTTAATCCATACAGTTCTTTATCTTTTAACTCTATAGTGTCTTCTAATTTCTCAATCTGTGCTTTGGCCTTAAAATAGTCATCGGCTATATTGAGTTCTACGAGTGTCGCTTTCATATCCGCCGGCAGCCGGCGAAAGGAATCCATACCTTCGTATTCTGTCAATTTGTTATTGATATAGGCCGCTACCCGCTGCAAATACTCCTCACTTTCATAACCGCCCAACGTATATACTCTGCCACCGATCAACACCTCGGCACTTGTCTTTTGCGACATAACGTTTTCCTCCCTTGGCGCCCTATCATCACTTCTCTCATTATAAGAGTATTTGAAGAGAAAAGCAACTATTTATTCTCGCTCTATTCCAAAATGGCGATATGCATCGTCTGTGACCACCCGCCCTTTGGGCGTGCGGTTGATAAAACCATTTTTTACCAGATACGGTTCATACACGTCCTCAATTGTCCCTGCATCTTCACCAAGGGCGGCCGCGAGCGTATCGATACCGACCGGACCGCCGGAAAATTTCTCAATCATCAGCGTCAATATATTGCGGTCGCTTTGATCAAGTCCCAGCTTATCCACTTCCAGCAAATCAAGGGCAAACGACGCAACTTCTTTTGAGATCGCGCCGTCATATTTTACCTGCGCAAAATCGCGCACCCGCTTTAACAGACGGTTGGCAAGCCGCGGCGTCCCCCTTGCGCGGCGCGCCATCTCAAAAGCGCCCTCTTCGTCAATCTCCACGTTAAGCGCCGCCGCCGAGTGGACGATAATTGTTTTCAGTTCCTGCACATTGTAAAATTCCAGATGGTGTACTACGCCAAATCGGTCTCTAAGCGGCGCAGACAATAATCCTGCGCGCGTGGTGGCGCCCACGAGGGTAAATTTCGGCAAATCCAGACGAATGGAGCGCGCTGTCGCACCTTTCCCCACCATGATATCAATCACATAATCCTCCATAGCCGGATAGAGCACTTCTTCCACCTGGCGGTTTAAGCGGTGAATTTCATCGACAAACAGTACATCCCCCTCCTGTAAATTGCTCAGAATCGCCGCCATCTCACCGGGCTTGCCAATTGCCGGGCCAGACGTCACCTTAAGGTGCGTGCCCATCTCATTGGCGATGATTCCGGCCAGGGTCGTCTTTCCCAGACCCGGCGGTCCGTAGAAGAGCACATGGTCGAGCGCCTCCCCGCGCTGCTTAGCCGCCTCAATATATACTTTTAGATTCTTTTTCGCTTTTTCCTGGCCGATGTATTCATCTAGTGTCTGGGGACGAAGACTTTTTTCGAGCTTGATATCCTCCTCCATCACCTGTGTCGATATCACACGTCTTTCCATGGTAATCCTCTCAAACTATTTTATTTAAACAATTGACATATTTTTTAAACATTGTTTTAATAAATCTTCCACCGTTGTTTCTTCTGTTACGGCGATACCGCCAAGCGCCTTTACGGCATCGGAAGAAGAATAACCGAGCGCTACGAGCGCCGCAACGGCATCGTTTTTAACCGCCGCAGTGGAAGCTTCCGGCTGACTTTCTCCCATTTTTATCTTCTCCTCAAAAGCGTCCGCAAGGCTTATTTTATCTTTGAGCTCTAAGATCAGACGCTGTGCCGTCTTCGCGCCAATCCCCGGGGCCCGGGCAATCGTTTTGGCGTCCTCCCCCATAATGGCAAAACGCAGGTCGTCCGTCGACAGGACAGACAAAATGGCGACGGCTCCCTTCGGCCCGATTCCTGACACGCCGATCAAAAGTTTAAAGAAGATTAAATCATCTTTGGACAGGAACCCGTACAATAACATGGCGTCTTCACGCATATATAAATGTGTATATATCTTAACTTCCTCTCCGCGCCCCGGCAGAGCCGAAAATGTCTGCGCCGGGGTGTAGATATGATACCCCACGCCGCCGGCCTCGACTACGATCGCGTCCTCCTCCTGCTCAGTCAAGATTCCTCTGATATATGAATACATAATTTACCGCGCCTTTCCGCCTGATCGGCAATCTATCGTTTATCATGCACACAGTTACTTTTTCAGCCGTCCCCCGATACGCAGTATGATTTCCTGTGACGCTACACCGATAAGCGCCCCTGTCAAAATCCCTGCCACAAGGAGAACGGGCATATAATAAAAGACGTTATAATTTTCTACCACACCCGCTGCCACGATGAGCTGCCCCACATTGTGAAAGATACCGCCGCTGACACTGATCGGCAGCACACCAAATTTGCCGCACTTCTTGAGCAGCCACATCACAAGAAAACTAAGGAGTCCGCCGGCAAGGCTGTACCATATGCTAAACATATTTCCAAACAGAAAGCCAGCGAGCACAATGCGCAGCACGGAGACCGTCAACGCTTCTTTTGCCCCCACCGCATAGAGCAGCAGCACGACCACAATATTCGTAAGCCCCAATTTGACACCGGGAACTCCAAAATAAAAGGGAATCAGGGATTCCACATAGCTGCATATCAGCGCCAAAGCCAAAAACATTCCAAGATAAGCCACTTTATTTCGCAATGCTATCGATCTCACTTTCTCTGCCGCCCACCACGGTGACCACCACTCTGTTGGGAAGACATACTATTGTTTCGTTTGTTTTGGAAATCGCCCGCTGGTGCACACACAGCTTATCGGGACAGTCCGCCTCCCTCATATCTGCCTGGCCGCCTGCTATGACAAGCACGTTGGCGGTCTCCCCTTTTGGCGCAATCGTAATCTCGGTGTCTGTCTGAAGCGGATAGACGCCGTAGAGCTCTCCGTCCACCGTGATCTCCACGCCAGCATCCATAGATTCGTCTATGCTGCCACTTCTTGTCACCATCGCAAGATAGACGAGAAACACCAACGCCGCCACAATTCCAAGAAAAATTAAATCATTTTTTCGGATTCTCTTCTTCATCGCCATCCTCCATGACAGAGCAGCCTGCTTCGCTGATTACGAGATGAGAAAATCACATTGACATGTTCTCATCTGCCATCAGGGCATATTCGCGCGTCTGACTCAATGAGCGGAAGTCGTTTCCCTATCCACCTTCCGCCCCATATAGTAAAAGCCTTTGCACTCTTCCAATGTTACATCCACAAACGTTCCAACCATATCGGCATTTCCCGGAAAATGCACGATAGAATTGTTGGAAAGACGCCCGGAGACGAGCGAGCCATCCTGCGTGTTGACCTGTTCCACCAGCACCGGCAACGTCTGTCCGGTATAGGTTTCGGCCTGTTTGGCCGCAATCTTTTGTACTTCCTTTAGGAGCCTGTCAAAACGTTCCTTTGCGACAGACTCTAAGACCTGCTCTTCCATAGCTGCCGCAGGTGTGCCCGTCCGTTTGGAATAGAGAAACGTAAACGCGCTGTCATAGCGCACTTTTTGTACCACATCCAGCGTCTCTAAAAAGTCTTCCTCCGTCTCACCGGGAAATCCCACGATGATATCGGTCGTGATGGAGATATCCGGCACTGCGGCGCGCAATTTCTCTACCAACCGAAGATAATGCGCCTTGTCATAGTGGCGGTTCATGATCTTTAAGATGCGGTCACTGCCGGACTGCAGCGGCAGATGCATGTGCTTACAGATCTTCGAGGAACGACGCATCACCTCGATCAGCTCGTCGGACAAGTCTTTGGGATGGGACGTCATAAAGCGGATGCGTTCGATCCCCTCCACCTGCTCGATTTTTTGCAAAAGCTCTGCAAAACTCATGGGTTCTTTGAGATTTTTGCCGTACGAATTGACATTCTGTCCCAGCAGCATCACTTCCACGACACCGTCCGCAGCCAGCTTTTCAATCTCACGGATAATTTCTCCCGGTTCACGGCTTCGCTCCCTGCCGCGCACATAGGGCACGATACAATAACTGCAAAAATTGTTACAGCCAAACATAATATTGACGCCGGACTTAAAGAAATATTTGCGCTCCACCGGCAAATCCTCTACGATTTTGTCGGTTTCCTGCCAGATCTCCACCAACATGGAATCCGCCTCCTGCGCACGCACGATCAATTCTGCGAATTTGTAGATATTATGTGTCCCGAAAATCAAATCAACAAAGCGGTAGCTTTCCCGCAGCTTTTGCACGACAGATTCCTCCTGCATCATACAGCCGCAGAGGACGATCATCATGTGCGGATTCTTTTTTTTGTAATTGTGCAGTGTGCCCAGCCTGCCATAAACTTTATTATTTGCATTTTCCCGCACAGTGCAGGTATTGTAGAGCACAAAATCGGCCTCCTCGCTCTCGGTCATCCGATAACCAACGCTTTCTAGTATGCCCACCATCTTCTCGGAATCCCGCGCGTTCATCTGGCAGCCGAATGTCTGGACACAGGCCGTCGGAAAACGATCGTGCCGCTGTTTAAAATTTCTTACCATTTCGCGGCACTTCGCCATGAAGTAATACTGGCGGGCTGGTTCCTCCGATGGCGGGTTGGAACTTAAATCAATTTTATCCAAATCAATTTCATTATACATTTCTTTTGACTTTACCTTTCTGATGATATCGTTATTTTATAGTTCCGCGGAGGTAAACTCGGTCGGCGACACGCCCATGATCTGATGGAAATTGCGATAAAAAAGAGAATAATCCTGATAGCCAACCATACGGCTTGTCTCCGTCGCAGCATGTCCTTCTTTAAGCAGTGTACCCGCCTGCGTAATGCGCTGCAATGCAATATAGCGGCGAATGGTCGTATTGGTATATTTTTTAAAAATGCGCGCGATATAGTCGGCATCGAGATAAAATCTTTCCGTCAGATCAGCCATGGAGATATCTTCGCGAAAATGTTCATGGAGATAGGCAATGATGTCATTGACTCTCTGCTGCGGAACGGGCACAGATTTTTTGACAGCCGCTTTAATCACTGGCGAACACAAATCCAAGGCATGATCTTCCCCCTCCTGCGATGCTTCTCTTATATGTTCGTCAATTTTGTGCATGAGTGAGAAGAAAGTTGAGAGGCTCTCGGGTGTCAGAGCGTTGCGGTAGGCCAGCAGCATATGAAGCTGTCGTTCTAAGTAAGAGAGCTGTGAAACACCAAGAGGAATCACGACGGGATGCATCGAATCGCTCATATATGCAAAGTCTTTTGCATTAACAGCCATGACTTTGTAAAACCAATCGATATTGACAAAAAGCACATACCGCTCGTAGATTTCTCCGATCGTGCGCACCGTTCGATGAATACAGGAAGACGGAAACAAGATCAACGAGCCTGCCGGGACGGCGTGCAGTCTGTCACCGAGCAACACATGCGGCAAGTCCGTCAGATTCAGATAAAACTCCGCCGCATTGTGAATGTGCGGCGCCATATGGCTGTCGGCAGGCTCTTTGCGGTATTCGAGGTGAAAACCAGGTGCAACATCATCATATAGGATATGCTTTGCTGCGCCACCCTGCGAATTATAATCTTCTGTAATCAATCTCATCTCCTTCTTTCTATCTCTCAATCACCTTTGTGTAGGGTTTCAAATAGATAGAATAACGCTTTTTGCAATATCATTATACTGTTATTGCAATTTAATAATATCACGCCATGCGCTAAAATGCTATAAAAAGTTTTACTGTAGCTGCACGGAGGAAGCAATATGTTTACACGAAAAAAATTACTCGAATTAATCATTCCTTTGACAATCGAACAATTCTTGATTATGGCAGTCGGATTCATTGATTCCATTATGGTATCCTCCTGCGGCGAAAGCGCAATCTCCGGTATATCCGTTGTCAATACCATCAACAACATGGTAAACTGCCTGTTGACGGCGTTGGCGACAGGCGGCGCCGTCGTTGCGGCACAGTTTATCGGCAAAAAAGATAAGAAAACGGTTTCGCTCATCTCCAATCAATTATTTTGGCTGACGCTTTTGTTTTCCGGGATTGTGGCCATCACCGCATTTTTCGGCAACGGGCCGATTCTCTCGTCCCTCTACCGGAATCTGGAAACCGATGTCATGGAGAATGCCAGAATCTATTTCTTTTTCTCTGCGCTCTCCTATCCTTTTTACGGCATCTACAACAGCGGAGCCGCCCTTTTCCGCGCCATCGGCAACTCGAAGATTTCCATGAAAATTTCGCTGTGCAAAAATCTGTTCAATGTCTTTGGCAACGCGGTCTTTATTTACGGCCTGGGGCTTGGCGTCACGGGAGCGGCACTGTCGACTTTTCTCTCGCACATTCTGTCGGCAGCGCTGATTTTGTACTTTTTATATCGGGACAAGGAAATTCATTTTGCAATCGGCCCGTCTTTTCGCCCCGCCATCATCAAAAAAATCCTCTATATCGGCATACCCAACAGTTTCGAGACGGGCATACCGCAGATTGGCAGGATTCTCCTCACGACGCTGACGGCAAGCTTTGGGACGATTGCCATCACTGCAGACTCAGTGACCTGCAACATCGGAAATTTTCAACTGATTCCCTCCGAAGCGATCGGCATTGCCATGACGACTGTCGTAGGGCAGCTCGTCGGTGCCGGAGACTGGGAGGGCGTAAAAAAATATGCCAAGAAACTTGTCAAGATGTCTTATCTGTCGCTGTTTGGCCTAGGACTTTTGCTGTTTGCCATTGAACAGCCGCTGTTTTTGCTGTACCATCTGTCCGACGATACCATTTCACTGGTAAAGCTGCTGTTAAACTATAATATTATCTGCCTGATCATCATGCAGCCGCTCTCCTACGCGGTGCCTGCGGCATTGCGCGCCGCAAACGACGTGCACTATACCATGGTCGTTTCCATCATCACCATGTGGACCTGCCGCATCGGCCTCGCCTATTTCCTTGGGAGATATGTTGGGCTTGGCGTATTCGGTATCTGGATTGCGATGACGATCGAATGGTGTGTGCGCGCCCTGTTTTTCGTTCCGCGTTTTGCATGGCTCACCAGGCGCAACAGATCTACGGACGCACCTGACCGTTTCCGTATATAATATACTTCGTGCTGGTGAGGGCTAAAAGTCCCATTGGCCCCCTCGCATGAAGCTTTTGCGTGCTGATGCCGATCTCCGCGCCGAACCCAAATTCAAATCCATCGGAAAAACGGGTGGACGCATTGACATAAACGCAGGCGGCATCGACTTCATTTAAAAACTTCTCTGCATTGGCATAGTTATTGGTGATAATAGCCTCGGAATGTCCGGTGTTGTAGCGGTTGATATGGGTGATCGCCTCATCGACGGAGCCCACCGTTTTTGCGGAAATGATATAATCGAGATATTCCGTTCCCCAATCGTTCTCGTCCGCTTCCCGGATTAGCTCCCGCCGCAAACCTGCCCAGTTATAATCGGCGTCAGCTGCTGTTTTTTCAGCACCGCTTACAGCGATATTTGCTGCTGTTTTCTCTGCACCATCAAAAGCGGCGTCTGCCGCGGCAAAAGCAGCCGCGTCACCGCGAAACTCTACGTTTTTCTGCTGCAGTGCCCTTAAAACATAGGGGACAAAAGTATCGACAATCGCCTCATGGATAACGAGAGATTCACAGGCATTGCACACACCGATGCGCTGCGTCTTTGCATTGACAATAATATCCGCCGCCATATCAAAATCCGCGCTCTCGTCCACATAGATATGGCAGTTACCGGTTCCGGTTTCGATGACGGGGATCGTCGCCTGGTTTACCACCGCGCGGATTAAGCCCGCGCCCCCTCTTGGAATCAAAACGTTGACATAATCGTTCATTTTCATAAACGCCGCCGCCGTCTCTCTGTCGGTGGCTTCAATCAATGATGCCGCCGCACCGGGAAGTCCCTGACGCGCCAACGTCTGCTGTAAGACATTTACGATCGCGATATTAGAACAGATCGCATCACTGCCGCCCTTTAAAATCACCACATTACCTGTCTTAAAACATAGGCCAAACGCATCTACCGTGACATTGGGGCGCGCCTCATAGATCATTCCCACGACGCCGAGCGGTACGCGTTTTTTCCCGATCATCAGGCCGTTGGGACGACGTTTCATGGAAAGTACCTCCCCGATCGGGTCCTCTAAGGCGGCCACCTGCCGTAATCCCCGTGCAATCTGTTCAATGCGCTCTTCATCGAGCAGCAGACGGTCAATCAACGCCTCTGGCATATTATGATTCCTGCCGTTGGCAACATCCTTGGCGTTGGCATCTATAATCGCCCTGGCATTGGCCGTCAGGGCATCCGCCGCCGCAAGCAGCACTCTATTTTTTTCGTCGGTGCCAAGCTTTCCGACCACATAGCTGGCTTCTTTTGCCCTCTTACATATTTCTAATAAATCCATACGCTTCCTCCCATTACTGTCAAACTGGTCGTTTTGCAACATACCTAACGAATATCTGCCTCTGGCACACTATTAAGGCACATACCATGCTGTTTCGGTACACACGACATGCATCCTCACGTCAGTAGGTTGTGTCGTGAGCCGTTCCTCAAGTTGATGCTCATATGCGACGGAAATCCTGCATATTTTGTCATATCTTGCAAGATATCTGTCGTAATAACCCTTGCCGTAGCCGTAGCGGCCGCCTTCTCTGTCGAACACCACCCCCGGCACCAGCATGACGCCTTCCGCGCACGAAACCAGTTCACAACTCTCCTTTGGCTCCATCACATGAAAGCGCCCTTCTGTCACCTGTGAGAGGGAGGTGATCTGATAAAATTCCATCGAACAGCCCCCGCCTGTTCTCGGAAGAGCCACCCGCTTTCCCTCACACAGCGC
>CAJTYI010000004.1:0-9780 GCA_910584215.1 uncultured Roseburia sp.
TGCCCAGTTCCGGAATCGAACCAGAGACACGAGGATTTTCAGTCCTCTGCTCTACCAACTGAGCTAACTGGGCATCTCACAGAAAAATATTATAGATCAAAAGGAGTCATATGTCAAGCAAAAAAACATAAAAAATAGCGAAATTAAAATCGAAAAAAGCTTTTTTTCTTGCGCTTCAAATGATAAAATGGACAGGAAGAGAAGAAGTGCACAGTCATGGTATGTTGAAACGGTCTGTGCGCATCAAAGTACACAAATGTTAGAAAGGATATGAGATACATGCATGAAAAATTAGTGATTGTGCCGCAGCAAAGGACGATGTTCAAAAAAATAATGGTTTTGGTCTGGTTTCTGTTGACCTGCTTCAACCTGTTTTTTGCGATTTTTATCTTTCCGTTGTTCATTCTGCCGGCGATGCTGTTTGGTTTTGTCTGGTTTTGGTGGAATTACCGCACGGATATTGAGTTTGAATATGTCTACTTTGATGGTGATATCCGAATTGCCCGCATTAAGGACAAGCGTAGACGCAAAAATATCGTGTGGGCGACGATGGAGGAGAGCGTGGTTGCGATTGCGCCCAAGGGAGACCGGAGCGTGTATAAGTATGAGAACGATAAGAGTATTCCATACCGCAACATCGGCAGCGGGGCACCCGGGGCTAACGTGTATGAGTTGATCATTAAAAAAGAGAAAGGACTCATCCGCTATGAGTTCGAGCCGGATCAGGATATGGTAGAGGCTATCGCAGCTCGTTATCCAAGAGGGATTGTAAAGTGATTATTGTTCGCCTTCGGCGTTGTCCAGGAAACGCATGCGTGTCTGCGCGTTCGATGTAAGCATGGCGGCAGCATGAACCTCCATGTTGCTCTGTTTGAGACATTTGGCACAGAGCGTGCCAAATGAAATTTGAGCGCCGCAGCCCTGGCAGTTGTAGGAGATACGTTTATTTAATTCTTTGTCCTTGTACTCTATGCGGCCTTCGCGTATCCAGTGTTTGACACGGGAAAGCGGAATGTGAAATTCTTCAACCACATCATACTCTGTGACGTCATTTTCTCGTATAAACTCCTTGACGCGCATAAACAGAGCCTGTTCTTCGCAGAGCTGACAGATTTTTCCTTCGTGGTCGAGCGCGAGCGGCCGTCTGCATATCTCACAATATTTGTAATCTTCAAAAAGGCCTTTATGTCTCATGGCAATCCTCATTTCTATGATGTTCAATCGGGGGTGTTTCTCTTTACATTATAATAATGAAAACTTTCTGGCTACCATTATACTACGAATATCTGGATAAGAAAATAGTTTTTAGATATTTTTTTCGACATCCAAAAGTATTATTGACGATGGACGCGGTTAGGTATATTCTTAACAATAGATAAATCAGGATGAGGAAAGGTTTAAGTGTATGGAGAGGGAGCAGCGGCCGATTGGGGTATTTGATTCCGGCGTTGGGGGAATCAGCGTTCTGCGGGAACTGGTGGCGCTGATGCCGAATGAAAATTATATATTCTACGGAGATTCCCGCAATGCACCTTATGGGATTAAGGATGTGGAGACGGTCAGAAAACTGACCTGCCTGGATGCGGAGCACTTGCTCAAACAGGGGGTGAAAGCACTTGTCGTGGCATGTAATACGGCCACCAGCGCCGCAGTCGACGAGCTGCGCATACGCTATAAGAACTTTCCCGTGATTGGAATCGAGCCCGCGCTTAAGCCTGCGGTCGCCGTTGGCCAGCATCCAAGAGTCGTTGTTATGGCGACGCCCATGACTTTGCGGGAGGAAAAGTTTCATCTGCTGTTATCCCAATACGAAGAGCAGGCGGCGGTCTACCCGCTTCCCTGTCCTGGTTTGGTAGAATATGTGGAGCGCGGGGAGACACAGGGGGCGAGGCTCGAAGCTTTTCTTAAATCGCTGTTCGCTTCCTTTTCCAAGGTCAAGGTCGATGCTGTCGTGTTGGGATGCACACATTATCCGTTTGTGCGGGCGGCAATTCAAAAAGTGGTGGGAGAACAGACGCCGCTTTTTGACGGAGGCGCAGGGACGGCCCGGGAGACGAAGCGGCGTTTACAGGCAGAAGGGCTCTGTAACCCCTGCGGTCAAAAAGGTACGGTGATTTTTCAAAACAGCCTCGAGAGCAAGGAAATCTTACAGCTTTGCAGCCGTCTTCTTCATAATCATTAAAAATATCTAAATAAAATTTGTTCCTTATTTTATATATTCTTATTAAAGTTGACACAAATTGGACATATTTATTCCATATACTAACAATATCGAAAGTAGTTATCCTTTCTACTTCTCGATAATTTCCTTTTATATAGATTAACATTTTCATAACTAAACTCCTCGAAAGACCCTCCACGTCACAGCGGAGGGTTTTTCATTGTGAGAAAACTGACCTTCTCCTGGAAATGAATGGAAGCACATAAAGCTAGCATGTCATTATGTAATAGGTTCTATGGGTATCGCGTCGGTGCAAAATGTCAGTTATTGGAATTAGAGCAAAAGTCCTATAAAAAGGGCTTGCTTTTTGCAGAAATGAAGAGTATGATAGGCGTAGGTAACTTTTTCAATCTGGAAAAGTGACAGGATTTTGGGATAGGCCCAAAGTCTTCACCAAAAAAGAAAAGGGGGAATATCACGAATGAACAGACAACGTGGTAAACGCAAAGCAGGTGCGCGCCGCATTGGCGCTGCTGTTTTGACAGCTGCGATGCTCGCTGAGACTTTCGGTAGTGCTGGTTTGCAGACTGTGTCTGCTGCACAGCAGGTGACATATTGGAAGTCCGACGTGACTGCAGCTCTTGAGGCAGCTTCTACGGCAATTGGCAATGCAGATGCTTACGCGACAGCAACAGGAGCTTTACAGGAAGCCTTTAACGGACTTGAAAAAGCGAAAGTTGTTGAGAATGTTAAAATCGCCAGTGTGACAGAGGATTCCGTTACATTGGAGTGGGATGCTATCAAAGGAGTGGACGATTTAAGAGGATACAATGTCTACTGGGCAGACAAGAATTTAGAGAATACCGAGTTCCTGCTGATAGGTCCCGACGGAAAGACCGTTGCAAACAACAAAGTGGAAGGCACGATGACCTGCGATGCGGGAAGCGGCGATACCGTAACTTTCACCGTTAAAAAATCGACCTACCGCAACCTTTACTTTAAAGTGGCTCCGGTTACTTCCATGGGACCCGGGGCAAAATCAGTTGCCACGGCAAAGTCCCCGACCGCGTTAGAGTACAAGGCATACCTTGAGGATATTGACCGCGGCATGACGGCGACGATGACTGATGCCGGCGTGTACTTAAGCTGGAGACTTCTTGCCAGCGAGGTGGACGGCGTCGGTGAGACAGGACTTACCGGTGTGAACTTTAACGTATACCGTGACGGCACAAAGATTGCCACGGTGACGGACAGCACCAACTACCTGGATACCAAGAAGACGGATGGACTGACCAACAGTACATACAAGCTGGTGCCGGTAAAAGGCGATGCTGAGCAGACGGAGAAGACTTGTGAGAAGTACACGATCTTCACCAAGGATGCTGACAATAAGGATGTTGCGTACAAAGACATCCCATTGCAGAAGCCGGCGGACACGACGATCGCGGAGACTTATGGCATCAAGACGATCACCAGTGTCAATTCAAGAACCGACAACTATGGCACAGACCCGGATGCCACCAAGTATCCGATCACCTATGTCGCAAACGACAGTGCGGTCGGCGATGTGGACGGCGACGGCGAGTACGAGTATTTCGTAAAATGGGACCCGAGCCTTTCTAAGGACGTGTCGCAGGTTGGTTATACCGGAAAGACCTATATTGACTGCTACGAGATCGACGGCACCCTGTTATGGAGGCTGGATCTTGGCGTGAATATCCGTTCCGGCGCGCACTATACCGAGTACGGCGTATATGATTACGACGGCGACGGCAAGGCGGAGCTTATGGTTAAGACGGCTCCGGGCTCCAAAATGATCACCTACAACGCGGACGGCAGCGTAAAGAGCGAGAAATATGTGACGAACACGGCCAGCGCTGTAGCTGAGGGGGCAAAAGACGACAGCAGCTATGTATTCTCCGCGGCAGACTACCGCGAATATCTGATCGATTACTTCCAGCACTGGGGTGTTTGGGACAATTACCCGGCGGACGTTGTTGCGGACGTAATCGAGTGCGAGGGCGGCTGGAGCAACAACCTGGTAGACATGTTCACGGTGGACACCGCATGGAGAGACGCGAAGTTCTATACCGGTGATGAGAAGAACACCTCCCAGGATCTCAAAGCGCTTGGAAGCTCCATGTCAGACCCGAAAGTGGTAGAGTATATCAAGACATACATCCCGGACTACAAGGCCGGCGACAAGCTTGTGAACGTGACTCTGCGTGAGGCTGACGGCACAGTGAAGTATCCGGGTACCGGCGCAGTCGTTGCAAACTTAAAGACGGTGCGCGTGGCGGATGTCAAGGATAATTACGGCGCGTATGACCTTGCCTCTGTAGACAAAGATGTGACAGACAAGGGCTATACAAAGGCGGAGGCTACGATCCTTGCCGACTATTTCCTGAAACACTATCAGTACCGCATGAAGAAACATAACCTGGAGACATTTGAGGGTTATATTATCACCGGGCCAGAGTATATCTCACTCTTTGACTGCTCAAACGGCGCGGAGTTAGATACCCAGGATTGGCATTTTGACCGCATGGATGACGGTATGCTCTGGTGCGATTATGCGCTGGATTACATTGAGCCGGGCAACCGTGTGGACCGCTTCAATGTGCTGGTAGCTTATCTTGACGGGGAAAATCCATACTGTGTGATGGGCCGCGGCTATTACAGCAGAACGACGATGGCGGCATATGGCGTGGATGAGAACCGCAAACTGAAGCTCTTTGGAGCCATTGATTCCGGATACTCCGTGATGAAGAACCCGTTCAATGACTACCACGGCGCAGACGGCGTATCAGAGTATGGTACACTTGCCGGACAGGGCGACCACTATATCGCAGTTGCAGACGTGGACGGGGACGGACGCCAGGATATCGTCAACGGCGGCGCGATCGTATCCTACGATATGGAGAAGAAAGACCTGTACCTTTACAGCTCAGGCAAGGCCGTAAATGCCAGCCATCCGGAGGATGGGGAGTTAAAGTATGGCCATGGTGACGCGATCCATATCACCGATATTGACCCAGACAGACCTGGTCTTGAGATTGTCTCCTGTTTCGAGGGCGGCTATGGCGCGGCATACAACTGGGCGCTGCGTGATACCGAGACGAACACTGCGCTTTTCGGCGATCCGGGTTCTACCGACTTTGGACGTATCATCATCGGTGATGTGCTGACAAATGTCAGGGGTCTTGAGATTGATACCGGTAAAGACTGCAAGGGCAATAATGTTTCCTTAAAGGGTGTTTCCAACAACATGAACATCAAGTGGGATGCCAACATGAGCACGCAGTTTGTGACAGGTATTAGAACGAGCGATGTATCTGTCATCGGTAACGCTGACGGTAAACAGGTAACATACTTGACCGCAAAAGGATACCGCACCAACAACGACAGCAAGGGCAACCCGAACTTGGTAGCCGACCTGTTCGGAGATTACAGGGAGGAGATTATCCTGCGTACAGAGGACAGCTCATCTCTCCGTATCTATATGAATACCGCTGTCTCAGAACATAAGAACTATACGCTGATGCACAATACGCAGTACCGCGTAGGCATTGCATCACAGAACTCCTCTTACAACCAGCCGGCATACACGGATTACTACTACGCGTATGACACCGATTGGGAGTATGTATGGGTGCCGAACCAGAAGAAAGAGCAGGAACCGGGTCCGGTGGCAGAAGCAACTTCAACAGTGAAGGCAGCCGGGACGATCACAGTTTCTACTCAGGCCGACGAAGAGGGCATGACGACCAAACCGTTGGATGATTATCAGTTTGACTTTGGTACCAAGAGTGGTAATGCGGGCGAACCGTTTAAGACCATAACAAATCAGGTTTACAACGCAGAGACTGGATATGGATTAATCAATCCTGGTGATTTGCATGTAGACAAACATAGCCAGGGCGAGATTATTGCAGATGGTGATTCCGCGTATGACCTTGCATTACAAAAAGCTTTGGGCGACGCTGTCAGAGCAGCAGACGGTGTTTTAGAGTTTGCAATTGATCTGCCGGCAGGAACCTATAAGGTGAATGTTTATGCGGCAAATAACTGGAATAATAACTATCAGGATTGTGTTTACTCTATTAACGGAGTAGAAATCGGTACAAGTAACTACACACCGGAAACAACTACAGTGAAAAACTTTGGTTTATATGCTAAAGTGACATTGACTGAGCCGGGACAGATTGTAGTAAAATCAGTGAAAGGCAGCGCGGCATTTGCTTTCATCAGTGCAATTACGGTCAATGAATATGTACCGGAAATACCTGATTTTGATAATGCACAGTGGACGGCATACCAGGATGCGGCTTCTGCATTGGCAGATGCAGCAAAGACATTTGCTGATAACAGTGAACCAAGTGATTACACCGTTGATCTTGTGACAAAGATGCAGGCAGTTGCTGCGGCAGCGACAAAAGTTCGTTTTATGGCGTTGGCAGATACGAAAGACGGTGATGCGCTTTATGCACAGGCGGAAGAGGTAATGGCGAACAAGGGCGCTTACACGTCAGTTTCAATTGCACCGCTTGAGCTTGCCATGAAAGAGTATGTGAAAGCATCCGCTAATCTTACCATAACCAAAGAGATTCAGGCAGTAAAAGATGCGCTTGAGTATTGGTTAGAGGGTGTCAAGATTGAAGGCGACAAAGTTGTGATCGATGCTTACGATGCAACAGAGCTGCAGGCTTTGATCATTTCTGTCGGCGAAGGTACGACCAGCATTGATCCGAGCATCCAGGGAGAAGATGGTAAAGAAGTTACCTTGGGTGAAGGTACATTAAAAGAACTTGATTACAGCATTTCCAGCTGGGAAGCATTAAAAGCAGCTTATATGGCAGCGCTTCCGGTTTCCTCCGGCGAGGGTAAATCCATCCAGACGATGAAAGTGATTTACAACAACCTCAAAGAGGCCAGCGATAACCTGAGCAGAATTGCTCCGGCAGTGGAGTATGCAATCGACTTTGGACCGGCAGTAGACTCGGATGAGGCTACCTACGGCGGAGGACCGGCGATTGCAAACGCAAATACCCTGACATTGACGAACCATGGATTTACATTGAACGGACAGCCGTGTACGCTGATGACGGGTAATGACCTCTATGAGAATACGGTGGATGACAACCGCAACCATATGGGTCTTGTAACCGCAACCAAAGATTTTAATACCAATGGCGGTGGCGCTTACTTCAGAGATTATATCTACGGTGAGAATGGCGCACCTTATACGTTCCAGGCAGACGTAGAGGAAGGATTCTGGTATGTCTATGTCTATACCGGAGACAAATTAACAAACCACTCCCTTGACTTCTACTTTGGTGACGGCGCGAAAGCATACGGCAACAACGATGCGGCTATCGCGGCAGGCACACGTTTGGCCCTGACACCGGTGACAGAGAGCGAAGGCAAGTCTGTTTATACGCAGGCATATAACGGCGGCGGCCAGTATTTGGCAGCAAATGCCATCTACCGTGTCTATGTACCGGCAGTGGCAGAGGGCAGCAACAAGGGATTGTTCTCGATCACCTGTTTTGACCAGACAAGTGATCCGATGCCTGAAATCACAGCAAGATTAAACGGACTTGAGATGGCGCATATGTCTTATGCAAAAGCGCTGGAAGAGGCGATGAAAGAGCTTTTGGCATATCCGGAAGAAGAATACACGACAACCAGCTACAAACCATTCAAAGATGCACTCACAGAGGCGCAGGCTCTTGTTGGACATGAGAATGACAACAAGCAGGCAGTCGTAGAGATGGTAGAGAAACTGGATACAGTGGTATGCACAAACGTTGCAAACCTTGTAAAACGCGGCAACAAAGAACTGCTCACCGCAAAAGTGGATGAAGTAAAAGATTATAACCAGGAGAACTTTACAGCGGAGAGCTGGGAGATCTTTAAGGCAGCGCTTGAGGCTGCACAGACTGTATTGGCAAATGATGACGCGGTACAGGAAGAAGTAGACGAGGCGTTAAAGAACTTGAGGGATGCGGTTGATACCTTAGAGAGCATTGTTGATACAACCGACTTGGAGAATGCGATTGCTGAGGCACAGGATATCGACCCTGAGCTTTACACGGCAGACAGCTATGCGGCGTTTAAGGAAGTTTTGGATGCTGCAAACGAAAAACTGGCAGACAAGAACATTTCTCAGGCTGACGTAGCGGCACATGTGGCAGCGCTTGCGGAAGCAAAAGGCAAGCTGGTTAAGAGAGCGGATGCAACGGCCCTCACAGCAGCAATTGAAAAAGCGGAAGCTTTGGATGAATCCTTGTATACAGCGGACAGCTATGCGAAAGTTACAGCAGCATTGGAGGCAGCAAAAGAGCTCGACCTTGCAAACGCAACACAGGAGGAAGTGGACGCGGCAGCGAAGGCAATTGAAGACGCGATTAAGGAACTTGTAAAAGTTTCCACCGGAGACAGCCAGGGTGGTTCTACCGGAGACAGCCAGGGTGGTTCCACAGGAGACAGCCAGGGCGGTTCCACAGGAAACAGCCAGACAACCGGAAGCAGCCAGGGTGGTTCCACAGGAAACAGCCAGACAACCGGAAACAGCCAGACGACCGGAAGCAGCCAAGGCGGTTCTACCGCAGGTCCTGCAAAAGGAAAGACAATTGCGGCCAGCGACGGTACGAAATATACCGTAACGTCACAGGGCAAGGAAGTGGCTTACAAGGCTCCGAAGAACAAGAACGTTAAGACGGTAACAGTACCTGACACGGTAAAGATTAACGGTATTTCTTACAATGTAACATCGATCGCAGCCAAAGCGTTTGAGAAGAACTCGAAGATAACAAAAGTGACGATTGGCAAGAACGTAACTACGATCGGCAAGAATGCATTTGCAAACTGTACAAAACTTGCGACAGTTACATTTAAGAAAGGCAGCAAGTGTAAGACGATTGAAGCGAACGCGTTCAAGGGCGATAAGGTATTAAAGAACATCACCATACCGGATAAGGTTACAAAGATTAAGGACAGTGCATTTGCAGGCTGTACGAAGTTGAATACCGTGACGATCGGAAAAGGCTTGACAGAGATTGGCAAGAATGCATTTAGTGGTGATAAAGCACTCAAAAAGATCACCATTAAATCCACGAAGCTCAAGACAGTTGGCAAGAATGCATTGAAGTCAACCAAGAAGAACCTTACAATCAAAGTGCCGAAGAGCAAAGTGAAGGCATATGCAAGTAAGTTTAAAAACAAAGGTAACAAGAATATCAAAGTTACAAAATAATCTTTACTTGAAAGTTTGATTGTAATATAGAGACGGGGATGCCGTTTTAACGATTGACAAATCGTGGAGCGGCATCCCCGTTTTCTCTTTCCCGAAAGTGCGCTGCCTACCGTCGCTTTATACCCGATTCGGATAGGGGAGGAACGGCACTTTTTAAATTATGTGAAATTGTGAGGAAAATAAATTGAAAATTTGGTGAACTTGTGCAATAATGGGAGTAGTTGGAGGGAATGAGATATGGCAGTTATGCCAGAATATGGCAGGAGTGAGTTTGCTGTTTGTACATTACCCACTAAATGGAGCGGTATTTGTTTGCCATGTGGCGTTCCCAGATATCCGCTTCGCAAAAATAAGGAGTAAG